>JAFOBC010000269.1 GCA_017382015.1 Clostridia bacterium | reverse complement strand
TAACCATCGGCAACACGCCGTTGATGCGGCGGATATCACCGTTGAGCGAAAGCTCGCCGATGAAAGCCTTACCCTCAAGGTTACAGCGCAGCTGACCCGTTGCCTGAAGCAGGGCAACAAAAATCGGCAGGTCATACAGCGGCCCCTCCTTGCGTTTATCCGCAGGAGCAAGGTTAACGGTAATTCTGCCCACAGGGAAAGAAAGCCCTGCGTTTTTCATAGCAGAGCGCACGCGCTCGCGCGATTCGCTTACCGCCGTATCGGGCAGACCAACAACATCAAAGCGCGGCAGACCGCTTGAAACGTCTGCCTCTACTTCAACAGTATATGTTGCCATACCGAAAATACCAACGCTGTTAACCTTTGAAAACATAAATCAGCCTCTTTTTCTTTAATGCGTTTTATAAAAACGCAAATCATGCAAAAGCATTTTTGCAAATCATGATTTCGAAGAAATCAAATCATGCCGTAAGGCAAATCATTTTCTCTGCAACGCTTCTCGTTTCATCACTTTGCCTTAAAAAACTTCTGAGCTATAAACAGTCAGCCGGCGAAGTTCAGAGTCACAGCATTTGTCGTTTTTTGCTCGCCCGTTTTATTGACCTATCTCTTTCATATCGTTACGTCGTAAATGAGGTCACCTGCTGACAATCCTCAGTCACCTGCGGTGACAGCTCCTTTCAAAAGGAGCTTTTATTGCCTCCTTTTGAAAGGCGAATAATGCAACGGCACGTTGCTTATTTGTTCTTCTGCTTGGAATATTTCATCTTATAGACGAGGTGCATAATAACGGAATCGAGGCGGCTGATGTACTTGACGGCATCGAAAGCGTCTGCGGCAAGGTAAGCCTTGCAGTTTTTATCAACAACCATCTCAACAGCTTTTGCATCGTCCTCATCAGGGCCACAGCAGAGTGCTGTGCCATCGGGCATAAATACAGCATTTCTGCCCTTGAGTGCCTTAACAACGTCTGCGTTATCCTTTGCAACGCGTACTGTTGTGCCTGCAATCTGAGCAAAGTCATCAAGCAGGGGTCTGAGCTTGCCGCCGCACTTCTTTGCAGCACCCATAATATCGGGTGTGCCGGACTGAACAACAGCGTTGATATCCTTGCGTGCAAGGTAAACGTCTCTGTGTACGCCTGCCATAGCGATTGTGCCCATATCACCTCGCTCGGAGATGAGGAAACCTGTCTCGGAGCCATCATCACCCTTGAGGATGAAGTTTGAGCCGGCGCGTACGGAGGAATAGCAAACGGGCTTGTTGTTTGTGTAAATATTGTACTTTGTTGCAAGGTAGCTGTAGCAAGCATCCTCAAGAGTCTGAGTGATGAGGAAAGTTTCATCGCTGTCCTTACCCATACATACAGCACCGTGGTTTGACATAATTACAGCCTTTGAATCGGGATACTGCTCGATAGCTGTGAATACGCCCTTCTTGAGCTTCTTTGTGCTGGGCATACCGTAGGATGCAAGCGGCACAACCTTGCCGAGAATATTTGCGTAAGTCTCATCCTCAACGGGCATATCCTTACCCATTACGCTGACAACGGATGCGTTGACCTGATGAGTGTGAATAACAAAATTGCAATCGGGGCGAAGCAAATAAGCCGAAGCGTGAACGCCCTTTTCGGAGGAGGGCTTAACGTCACCCTCGTATGAGAGATCGTCAATCTTAACAGCAACAATCTCGTCGGGTGTAAGATCCTCATATGATCTGCCGCTGGGTGTGATAACAAATTCGTTCTCGCTGATTCGGCAGCTTACGTTGCCCCAGGTTCTTGCGATAAGACCTTTTTCAACAAGCTTTTTGCCTGCTTCAATAACTGCGAGTTTAGCCTGCATAATATCCATTTTTGTTTCCGCCTTTCGTATTTTAAGATTGAGTTTAATTTTATCTGAGTAGCGTGCCCTCGAGCTGAGGCTCATCGAGCGTGCCCATTTCGTTGAAGTAGTAATCGTAAATCTTTGCCGCAATCGGTGCCAGCGATGAACCGCTGCCCGCACCCTCAGCCGCAATGCAGACTGCAATCTGCGGATTGTCGGCAGGAGCATAGGTGATAAGGAAGCCGTTGTTTGTTGTAACGGTTACACCGTTTATCTTCCGGTCAACCTGCGATGTACCTGTTTTTGCCGCCGCGGTAACAGGCAGGTCTTTAAATGCGTTTTTACAGTAACCGATCGTACCGACGAGCTCCATACCTCTGCGCACGGTGGCAAGTGTGCTCTTTGAGATACCTGTTTCAAGGACTACGGTGCCTCCCGGTTCAAGCACGGTTCCGCTGTAGTCGGAGGTTTTTACCGTTTTGATAAAGTGCGGCCTGTACCTTGTGCCGCCGTTGGCGATTGTTGCACAGTAGTTTACAAGCTGAACCGGCGAGAACATACTGCCGCCGTTACCGATGGCGTTCTGCAGAGTGAAACCGGGCATCCAATCCTGCTTGATAGAGGCTCGGTATTCGGGGCTGTCGAGCCTGCCCGTTGCCTCCGGCAGCTCAACGCCCGTCTTTTCGCCAAGACCGAGGATTGATGCATATTCGTTAATCGTCTGGATATCGGTGCGCTCTGCAACGTTGTAGAAGAAGATGTTGCACGATTCGTTTATTGCAGACACAACGTTCATCGTCAGCCGCTCGTGCTGCTGCAAGCACTGGAAACGGTGGTTGAGGTAAGTATGCGCACGCGTACACTTGAAATAGGTATCGCTTGTGATGATGCCCTCTTCAAGTGCGGAAATCGCCGTGCAGGGCTTGAAGGTTGAACCGGGCGAGTAGGTGCTCATAAGCGCTCTGTTCCACAGCGGCGAGTTTGTTGCCTGGCTCAGCTCCTTATAATTCTGTGAGAAGGTTGAAACGTCATAGCTCGGGTAAGAGTAGCTTGCAAGAATTTCGCCGTTGTTAACATCCTGAATAATAACTGCGCCTGCAGGGTCAACAAGGCTGTCCTCCCTGAGACGTTCAAGACCTGTGGAAAGCGCATCCTTTGCAACGTTCTGCAGATTTTTATCAATAGTGAGCACAACGGTGTCGCCCTGCTGAGGGTCAACGCTGAACTCAGTTGTAACTTTGCCGTCAGCATCGGTGCTGATTGTTTTGACGCCTATCGTACCCTTGAGGTAGGATTCCATAGCGCTCTCTATACCCTCTTTGCCGATTATGGCGTTGAGTGCATACGGCTCGCCTGCCTCTTTTTTCTCCTTATATTCCTCTGCGCTGATGAGACCGACTCTGCCGAGGATGTGCGGCATAAGTGTGCCGTCGGTATACTCGCGGTAGGAAACTATATTAACGTCAACACCGAGGAAGAAATCGTTGTTTTCTTTTATCATTGCAACAACTTCTATCGGCACGTCATCGGCAAAGGTGTAGGGCGAGCTGGTGGAGAAAATCAGACGTCGCATACCGTAGCAGACCGAAGCTACCTTCCTTGCCTTTATCGGGTCGAATGATTCCAGCTTGTATTTTGCAATCAGCGCATCCATACAGTTCTGCGCGGTTGCGTAATTCTGAAGCTCGAGAATATCCGTGCGAAGCTCGTCGATATCCTTTTCTCTGTCCGCTTCAAAAGCATAGGATTTGCCGTCCGACGAAATAATAATCGGCAGGCTGTCAATCCACACTAATCCTTTCTGCTCAAACAAATCTATAAGCGCGCTGATAATCTGGTTGCGCTTATCCTGCTCTTTTGCAGAGGGGAAATATGAATAATCAAAAATTATCGAGTTACCCTGCCTGTTTGTAACAAGCGGATTTCCGTTACGGTCAAGAATTTCGCCGCGCGCACCCTCAACCTTAACTGTTTTAACCTTGACAGATGAACCTGCGGCAGCATATTCCGCCGCGTCTATAACCTGAATTTTAAACAAAACTCCCGAGAAGATTGCGAACACAAGGCACAGAGCGATAACCGCAACCAGCCCTCGCGGAGTGTATTTTGATTTGCGTTGCGTATCGCTCACCCCTTTCGCTTTTTAAGTAAAAATCAGAACGAAAGCTCGTCGTTTTCCATAAGTTTGAATTTTTTCATCACCGCACGCACGGAGAAATAATAAACGGGAAGCGTGAGTATATTGAGAACAGCCGCAGGCAGATACTCCGAAAACAGCATCGCCACGCTGCCTTCAACACCCCTTGCCGCAACAAAAATCAGCCAAATCAAAAAGAAATAGAGCAAGCTCCAAAACGTGCAGAGCAAAGATGCTGTGATGAGATTGTTCATCATCAAATAAGTCATCAGCAGGCCGCAGACAAAGCCGGCAAGCGCAAGGAAAAACGCGTTGAAGCCGTCACCCGCGCCGACGTTCATATCCCACATTATGCCGGCAAGCAGACCGTAGTAAAGCCCGTAGACCTCACGCTCAAACATACCCAGCACAATTGTCAGCGGTAAAAGCGGCAAATATTTTATGCCGAAAAATGTCGGCAACACATCAGAAATCTGCAACACACCAAGCACCAGCACCACAAGGAAGAAGAATCCGCGGCGCATAATTTTCGGTTTATTTTCTTTCCACGCTTGCGGAATCAATTTTCTTCCCACCTTTCAGCACAATTTTTTGTGATATACAGTCTGTCACCTGAAAAATTCTCGTGCCATAAAGCATATATCGAGCCATTGGCATATCGAACCGAAGGTATATCTCAAATCCCGTAAGGGATTTATATCGCTGACAATTTCTTTGAAAAAAGAAATTGTCAATTAGTATCGGCTACGCCCATACCTCTGAAATCGGTAATTATGAAAACGTCGCGAAGCTGAGAGAAATCAACCTGCGTTTTTACAACTGCGTAAGCAGAAATATTCGTTGTGTCGTCCTTAACCTCTTCGACAACGCCAATGATAAGGTCGGCAGGATATTTGCCGCCGTTGCCCGAGGTGCAAACGATGCCGCCGGGAGCAACAGAGGTAGAGCGCACAAGACCTGCAAGGCGGCACTGACCGTTCTTTGCAAGCTCATACGTTGTATCAACGTAGCTTGCCTCTCGGGTACGCACCTCATAGGCCGATACGCTGATAACCGGGTTAAGAATTGTATTTACAACGCAATATGTCGGCGCAGTTTTCACCACTACGCCGACAAGATATTTGCCGTATATTACAGGATTGTTGACACGGATACCGTCCAACTCACCCTTATTGAGCGTAAAAGACCCACACGCATCCGTTCCGTCCATTCCGATGACGGATGCGCTTGAGAATTTGAAATCTTCGTGTTCTTCTTTCAGCTCAAGAAATTCAGCGTACAAATCGAGCTGCTGTTTAGTCTTTTCATAGTCAACCATCTGTGACTGTGACTGAGCCAGCTGAGATTCCAGCTCTTTGACACGCTCTGCATAGCTGGCGGCAGAGCGGAAATAGATTGAAAAATCTTCCACACTGTCCGCAATCGCGGCAGATACCCTCTGCAGCGGTGAAAAAACAGTTCCGAGCACAGTTGATGCGGGCGACGCGCTGTTTTCGGTTGCCGCCGCAAAAACTATACCGAGAAGCAGAACAACAAATACGCCGACAAAGCCTTTAAAACGTGAGCTTTTGAAAAAGCTTCGCATTGCTTACTTACCTCTTCTTTTTTTTCTGGCCGCTGAGTGTACCGAGTGCATCGCTTTCAAGGCAGATGCCTGTGCCGTCAACAACACAGTCGAGCGGATTTGTTGCAATATGAACGGGCATCTTTGTTTCAATCTCGATGAGCTTATCAAGACCTCTGAGAAGAGCGCCGCCGCCTGTGAGCATAATGCCGTGGTCTATGATATCGGCTGCAAGCTCAGGCGGAGTCTTTTCGAGAGTTGAACGGATAGCGTCGATAATCTGGCTGACCGGGTCAGACAGAGCCTCACGGATTTCCTCTGAGGTTACCTCAACGTTCTTGGGCAGACCGTCCATAAGGTTACGACCCTTTACGTTCATTGCGCCCTCGCCCTCGTAAGCGTATGCGGAGCCGATACGGATTTTGATATCCTCAGCTGTACGCTCACCGACAAGCAGGTTATACTTCTTTTTGATATATGCGATGATAGCCTCGTCAAAATCGTCGCCTGCTACTCTTGCAGAGCGGGATGTAACGATATCACCGAGTGAAAGAACAGCAACCTCTGCAGTACCGCCGCCGATATCGACAACCATGCTGCCTGTTGCCTCGCTTACGGGAAGACCTGCACCGATTGCGGCTGCCATAGGCTCCTCGATAAGTGAAACGTATTTAGCGCCTGCGGAACGTGCAGCATCGTGAACAGCTCTGCGCTCAACCTCTGTAACGCCCGAGGGAATACAAATCATAACTCTTGCTCTGTTGAAGGGTGAACCGCTGATTGCACGCTTGATGAAAGCCTTGAGCATATCTGCAGTTACGTCAAAGTCTGCGATAACGCCGTCTTTAAGAGGACGGACTGCTGTGATTGAACCGGGTGTACGGCCGATCATCTCTTTAGCCTCTGCGCCGACAGCAACAACCTTGGGAGGCTGAGTGCGTACGTCAACAGCAACAACGCTGGGCTCTCTGATAACGATACCCTTACCTTTTACGAATACGAGTGTGTTGGCTGTGCCAAGGTCAATTCCGATATCCTGTGAAAAAAGCATAATTTATTACTCCTTAACGTTTGGTTATTTACAATAATCAGATTCTGTACTCGATTGCATCAAGAACTGCCTTGAAATCGAATGTACCCTTGTTTGCGATGTCTGTGTACGTGCAGTTGAAACTCATAATGCCTTTACCTGACTGGACACAGTAGATTTCCATATATGCAGGTGAATCACCGAACATATCGATAACAAGCTTCTCTGCTTCACGGCCTGCAACATGTGTTTTTGTGCGTGTGATTTCTGCTGTGAGGCCGAATATTTTTTCGAGCTTTGCAATCTCGCCGTCAACTGTTGCTTTTGTTTCGCCTGCTTCAATGTCGGGCTCAATGTATGAATAGTCAATCTGCACACCGAGGTCAACGTTTTTGAGCATAATCTTGAAGTTGCCTATATTTTCCCAACCCTTGGGGCATTTGATTGAGAACTGCTGGCAGGAAATTATATTACCGTCCTGAATGTAGTGAGGGAATGAAACGGGGTGAGTCTGCTCTTCGCCGTTTGCATCCGTAACCTTCCAGAGGAGATTGCCGTTTTCATCAACAACGGTAACACCGTTTTCATCGGTTACAAGCTCGTATGCATCGTCGCCTGCTTCCTTGCGGTAGAAAATCTTACCGCCTTCTTCGTAGATGAGTGTGTTTTCATCAACCTTTTTGCAAGCTGTGAACACCGTGATTATTGACGCAAGAGCCAATAAAACTGCAGCCGTTTTGAGAATACTTTTTTTCATATTAATAAAACATCCTTTCGCGTATATATACTTATATTCATACAGATAAAAGTATAGCATTATAAATATAAGTTGTCAATGTGTGGCAAATAAAATGCGCGCCATTTTATTCACATTTTTGACAGTTATCCCCGCCCGTTATTCCGCCGCGCAGAAAAATAAAAAACCCGCAGCCCATTGCTGAGCTGCAGGTAAAAAACAATGTTATTTTTATCAGTCGCTTGTGTAGGGAAGAAGAGCGACGTAGCGAGCACGCTTGATAGCTGTTGTGAGCTCTCTCTGGTGCTTTGCGCATGTGCCTGTTACACGGCGGGGAAGGATCTTGGATCTCTCCGATGTGAACTTGCGAAGCTTGTTAACGTCCTTGTAGTCGATGAAATCTGTCTTTTCTACACAGAAAGTACAAACCTTTTTACGGCCTTTTCTGTTGGGACGTCCGTTATTTCTCTCATATGCCATGATGTAATTTCCTCCTTATAGATTTTTAGAACGGGAGTGAATCATCGTCATCCTCAATGGATTCGAAATCACCCATACTGCCTGAAGCATATGTTGCAGCCGGAGCTGCGGGAGCTGCAGGCGCAGCGTTCTCGTAGGGGCGGCTTGCGCCCGTTGTGCCGCTTTCTGCCTTGGAACCGCAGAAACTTACGTTATCTGCAACAACTTCGACAGCCGTGCGTTTGTTACCCTGCTTGTCCTCATAGCTGCGGGTCTGGATTGAGCCCTGAACAGCAATCATCGAACCCTTGCGGAAATAGCGGCTGACGAACTCAGCTGTCTGTCTCCATGCAACGATGTCGATAAAATCTGCCTGACGCTCCTCGCCCTGGCGGACGAAGCTGCGGTCAACAGCGATGCGGAAAGATGTAACAGAAATTCCTGAAGTAGTTGTACGGAGTTCAGGATCAGCAACAAGGCGACCCATTAAAACTGCACAGTTAAGCATTGCGGTTTTACCTCCTGTTATTACTTGCGGATGATCATTGTACGAAGAACACCTTCGGTGATCTTAAGTACACGGTCAAGCTCTGCCTGGAACTCGGGAGCACTCTGGTAGTTGATAACTACGTAGAAGCCCTCTGTCTGATCGTTGATTTCGTACTCGAGCTTACGCTTACCCCATACATCAACGTTGTCGACAGTGCCGTTTGCGTCGATCATACCCTTGAATTTCTCGAGAAGTGCGTTTGCACCCTCTTCGCCGTTAGCGACTGAGAAAACCATCATGATCTCATAATTGTAGCTTGCTGACATTGTTTTGCACCTCCTTATGGTCTTTGGCCTCAGGTCTTTTACCTGAAGCAAGGATTTGCCGCGTACATAGTGCGGCAACATCGGATTATAGCAGAATTCAACAAAACTGTCAAGTGTTTTTTGTACATCTTTTTTGTTATTATTCCGCTACTGCATATATCACATCAAAATCGTTTGCTTGTCAAGTGAAAATACGATGTTTTTCGGCAAATTTTCAAATTTCGTGAAAACAAACAAAATTCGACCTGAAATATCTCCAATAATTTTTTTGCGAATTTTTTGCAAATTATCACCTGATCGCATTGAAAAAACGCCTGTTTTACACTACTTATAGGAGGCTTTTTTTTGAGCGATTACTAGATGTTGTTCAAATTTTGCCTCCTGTACCAAAGTTGAAAAGGAGGCAGGAATATGATATACTCTTATGGTCTGTACGGTAGCAATAACAGACCATATGAAGACTACTATCTCAACTGCGGTTTTCGCAGTGTTTATAGTAAACAACGAACAAAAACAAAACCAACAAGAAAGGAAGTGGACAAATTGGATCTCGTTAACCAACTCTGGGAAAACGTAAAATCAGACTTAAAGAACAACACGTCGGAAACCATATATTCTGTCTGGTTCAGCGAGCTTGCGCTCGACACCTTCGGCGGCGACTCCGTTGTGCTGACGGACGACCCTTTCCGTTGTAAGATAATAAACGAAAAATTTATACCTCTGCTTGAAGAATCATTTGAAAGAGTTATGGGTTTCAGAGTAGTTGTAACGGTTACACCCAAACAGGAAAAACAAAAGCCGCAGGAACCGGTAACATATTCCACCAACGAACTTTACACACCGGCGGCTAACGAATGTACTTTTGAAAATTTCATCGTAGGCAACTCAAACAAATTTGCTCACGCTGCTGCACTCTCTGTTGCAAGCGATCCGGGTAACACATACAATCCTCTTTTTATTTATGGTAATTCAGGACTCGGAAAGACACATCTTCTCAACGCAATATGTAATGAGATACTTAAAAATAACCCCGATGCATACATTATATATGTACGCAGCGAAGACTTTATGAATGAACTTATAGATTATCTTCAGAATAAAAAAGATACATCTGTATTCCATAACAAATACCGCAATGCAGACGTACTGCTTGTAGACGACGTTCAGTTTATTGCAGGCAAGCCCTCAACAGAGCTTGAATTTTTCCATACATTCGATACACTTATCAAGGCAAAGGCACAGATTGTTCTTACCTCAGACCGTCCGCCCAAAGAAATGGCAACACTTGAGGAAAGACTGCGCGGCAGATTTGAAAGCGGACTTATTGCCGATATCCAGCCGCCCGACCTTGAAACACGAGTAGCAATCATCAACTGCAAGGCAGAATCACTCGGTATTTCTATCACACAGTCACTTGTTCTTTTTATTGCAGAAAAAATAAAGAATAATATCCGTCAGCTTGAAGGCGCCGTTAAAAATATGAAAGCTTATATGGATATCGGCGAGCCGATGAACCTTGCAACGGCACAGAAGGCTATACGCGATATATTCAGCGAGGGCGATCCCACACCTGTGCTTATTGACAGAATTATTGATGAGGTTGCACGCACATATGGCGTAACTGTTGCCGAAATAAAGGGCAAAAAGCACGACGCAAAAATCGTACTGCCCAGACACGTTGCAATGTACTTAATACGTGAAAACACACCGCTGACCAACAAAAAGGTTGCAGAGCTTTTCGGACTGAGCGACCATTCATCGGTAATGTACGCATACAGAAGAATTTCAACAGAGAAAGAAAACAACTATTCTCTCAAGACAATTCTTGCCGATATCACGAAGAATGTTACCGAAAGTTAAGCAAAAAGTTTTCCACACTTTTCTTCACTTTTCACATCACTTTTTTCACATCTTCCACAATTTTCTTTTTCACGTGAAATCCGTGAAAAACTTTTCATAAAACTTTCACATTCAAAAACTCCGCTTTTCGTTGATTTATCAATGCTTGCGCTGTTTTTCCACAGGTTTCACGCGCTCTACTGCTACTACTGAATAATCATTTATTAAGTTTATCTTCCGGAGGTTGATAAAGATGAAAATTTATTGCGATACCGCTGTGCTGAGCGAGGCTTGTTTAAACGTTCAGCGTGCAGTTTCCAACAAAACCACAATTCCTGCAATCGAGGGTATACTCATTAAAGCAATAGGTAATGAGCTTCTGCTTACAGGTTATGATCTTGAGGTTGGTATCACAACTTCAATTCCCTGCCGTGTTGTTGAGCAGGGCGCAATTATCCTCAACGCAAAGATTCTTTGCGACATCGTGCGCAAGATTCCCGGCGAGCAGGTATATATTGAAACAGATGAAAGACTGCTTGCCACAATCAGAGGCGGCGAAGCAGAATATTCACTGATAGGTATCGACGGCAACGAATTTCCTGAGCTTCCCACAGTCAGCGGCGGTTATCCCGTTGTGCTTGATCAGAAGCTTCTCAAGGATATGGTTCGTCAGACTATTTTTGCTGTTTCAATCAACGACAGCAAGGTTGTTCATACAGGTGTTAAGTTTGAGGTTACCCAGAACCTTATCCGTCTTGTTGCTGTTGACGGTTCACGTCTTGCAATGAGAACAGAATCAATTAATTATATGGGTGACGATATAAACTTTGTTGTTCCTGCAAAAACACTTAACGAAGTAACAAAGCTTATTGATGACGATGAGGATACTGTTTCTCTCGGTATCGGCAAGCGCCATATAGTTTTTGAAATCGGCAATTACAGCATTGTTTCACGTCTTCTTGACGGCGAATTCTTAAACTACAAAAATGCTATTCCTCCCACCTGCGCTTCAACTGCGATTGTAAGCACACGCGAGATGATTGAAAGTATTGACAGAACAAGCCTTATTATTACAGATAAATTCAAGAGCCCTGTAAGATTTATTTTTGATAAGGATATTGTCAGAATTTCTTCCGTTACGGCTCTCGGTACGGCTAACGACAGCTTCCCCTGCAAATACGAGGGTAACAAGGTTGAAATAGGCTTTAATAATAAGCTTCTTCTCGATGCTCTCAGAGTATGCGATGCAGACGAGGTTAAGATTGAGCTTAACAGCGGCTCTGCTCCTATTCTTATTCTGCCGACTCAGGGAGATAATTTCCTCTTCCTTATTCTGCCGATGAGATTTAAAAAGGACTGATAACAAATGGCAATTAAAATCAAAGCAAGAGTTAAAGAGAGACCTGCAAAGGAAATCTTTATCGATACGGAATATATCCGCCTTGATGCTGCACTCAAACTGGCTGACGCCGTACAAAGCGGCGGCCACGCAAAGATTGTAATTCAGGACGGCGAAGTTAAGGTTAACGGTGAGGTGTGCACAATGCGCGGCAAAAAACTGCGCGACGGTGACACGGCAACTGTGCCCGGGCTTAATATTATTGTAAGAAAGAGATAAGATAAAGAGGTAGAAATTATGGTTCGTGTAATGTCATTTAACCTCAGATGTTCAAACGTTGGCGAGCGTGAGCAGTGGGACAGAGTTGACGACTGTGTTCAGACTATTCTCGATTCAGGCTGTGAGCTGCTCGGCGTGCAGGAAGCCACACCGGAATGGATGGCAGACCTTACAAAAAATCTCGACGGTTGGTCATACATCGGCATCGGAAGAGGTGACGAAGACGGTGGCGAGAGCGAATACAGCGCAATTTTCTATAAGAATGACCGATTTGAGGTAATCGACAGCGGCAATTTCTGGTATTCGGATACGCCCGACGTTATGTCAAAGTGCTGGCATTCAAGACATAACCGCATCTGCACCTGGGGTATTTTTTACGATAAGGCAGAGGATAAAAAGTTTGTCCACGTAAATACTCATATGGACTGCGATTTTGATCTTATTTATAAGAGTATTCCGATTCTTCGTGAGAAGATTATGCCTATGGTTGAGCAGTATCCTCTCTCATGCTCGGGCGATTTCAATTCGTTCCAGAATGGCAGAGAGTATACCGAAATCGTAAAATTCCTCAAGGATTCAAAATTTGAAGCTACCGACACAATGGATTACCTTACATATCACGATGATTGCCCCGAAAAGCACGAGGGTCATATTATCGACTTTATTTTCATCAACGATAAGGTAAAGGCGCACAAATACAGAGTCTGCAAGGATAAAGTCAACGGCAACTATGCTTCCGACCACTTTGCAATATACGCCGACCTCGAATATCTTTCATAATTGACAAATGGTAAAAAAAGAGAGCTTTCGATTTTGCGTCGAAAGCTCTTTTTAAAAAAAAATTATTACTAGAATCATTAAAAACATTTGATAAATAAATAAAATATGTTATTTTATACTTAATAAGTAATTTGAAAAAGGATGTTAGATATGAAAAGTAAAAAATCACTTTTAATTTACATTGCTACAATTCTGATTATATCTTTTTCGTTTTTTACAATTATGTTATATAATTTAGGTTTTTTTTCTCAGCCGGAGCAAAATCTTTCTGAAGATTAAAGACTGCCAAATATGCCGAGTGAGTATCATTCTCATATCTTATTGAATGGACGAAGAATTGGAG
>JAFOBC010000268.1 GCA_017382015.1 Clostridia bacterium | reverse complement strand
GTGAATCTGTCCTCCGGCTCGAAGAGTGTGTAGCAGATGTTGAAGTAGCCGTCGTCCCATCTGTTTTTCTCTATCAGGTCAACAACCTCGTCAATGATTGCTTCGAGGTCTGCCGACGGATTTTTTTCGATTATGTATGCGGCGCTCTCCATCCATTTTGCAACGTCGGAATCCCAGAAGATGTGGGGCTGGTTGGGGTCGCCGTCCTTCCAGTCGAGCTTGAATGCATCAAAACGCCCCGTATCCTTAAAGCGGTCGTATACGCTGTGGATTGTAACCTCGCGGTTGAGCTTTTGTCTTGCCGCCCAGAAGCCGCCGTTGACAGCGGTGTTTTTTATTGCGACGCTTTTGCTTTTTGCTTGCATGGCTTTTCTCCTTTTGTTAGCAAATTTTAACAAAAATGTATTTGACAATTGCTTGTTAATATCCTAATATAACTATATATAAGATAACTTATATGTACCCGTTTTGTCAACGGATATTTTAACAAAACCGGGAGGTTAATTTTTTATGCTTTATAAGAAAAACAGCACACCTATGACCCGCGAGCTGTTCCTCAACCCCACAAGCGAATACCGCGCAACCCCTTTCTGGGCGTGGAACTGTGAACTCAGGCGTGATCTGCTCGACCGTGAAATCGGTTATATGCAGGATATGGGCTTCGGCGGTTTCCATATGCACGTTCGTGTCGGTATGTCTACCGAATATCTTTCGGACGATTTTATGAATCTTATCAGAGGCAGTGTCGAAACAGCAAAAGAAAAAAAGATGCTTGCCTGGCTTTATGATGAGGATAAGTGGCCCTCAGGCTTTGCAGGCGGATTGGTAACAAAAAAGAAAGAGAACAGAGAAAAATATCTGCTCTTTACACGCCGCGGTTACGGCGCCGGCAAGGCTTCCAGCAACGATTCTTCAGCCGCCGCAGTGCGTGAGGAAAACGGATACCTGCTTGCACGCTATGAGGTTGAGCTTGATGATAACGGCTGCCTTGCATCCTACCGCCGCCTTGCAGACGATGAGGCAAGCGACAACTGCTGGTATGCCTACTGTGAAACACAGGGCGAATCCTCCTGGTTTAACCTCCAGTCTTACGTCGATACGCTTTCTCCCGAAGCTATCACAGATTTTATCAACACAACGCACGAGAGATACAAGGAGTGCATCGGTGAGGATTTCGGCGATACAGTGCCTGCAATTTTTACCGATGAGCCGCAGGTTGCACGTAAGAGAATGTTCGGCAAGGCAATCGGCGATACCGATGCTTTCCTGCCATACACAACGGACTTTGGTGACACTTACCGCGAGATGTACGGCGAGGAGCTTTTTGATAAGCTGCCCGAGCTTTTCTGGGAGCTGCCGGACGGCAAGGTTTCCGTTACACGCTACCATTATCACGACCATATCGCAGAGCGTTTTGCGCAGGCGTTTGCCGATAATATCGGTGGTTGGTGCGACAAAAACGGTATTATGCTCACAGGTCATATGATGGAAGAACCGTCACTTGAGAGCCAGAATGCCGCTGTCGGCGATTGTATGCGTTCTTACCGCGGATTCGGTCTGCCCGGCATCGATATGCTCTGCGACAGCCGCGAGTTCACCGCCGCAAAGCAGTGTCAGTCCGCCGTGCATCAGTACGGCAGAGAGGGTATGCTCAGCGAGCTTTACGGCGTTACCGGTTGGGATTTCAAATTTACGGGACATAAGCTTCAGGGTGACTGGCAGGCTGTGCTCGGCGTAACCGTGCGCGTGCCGCATCTCTATTGGGTATCGATGAAAGGTGAGGCAAAGCGTGACTATCCTGCCTGTATCGGTCATCAGTCACCGTGGTACAAAGAGTATCCTTATATCGAAGATCATTTTGCACGTGTAAACACCGCGATGACAAGGGGCAAGCCCATTGTCCGCGTCGGTGTCATTCACCCGATTGAGAGCTATTGGCTGCGTTTTGGCCCGAAGGAGCAGACGGCCGCAATCCGCGAGGAAATGAACGACCGGTTTATGGAGCTTGCCGATTGGCTGCTCTTCAATCTTATCGATTACAACTACATCTGCGAGGCTAACCTTCCTGCCCAGGCAGACGGCACAAAGGTCGGTCAGATGCAATACGACACAATTATCGTGCCGAGCCTGCTTACAATCCGTTCAACAACGCTTGAGTTCCTCAAAAACTTCAGCGCAAACGGCGGCAAGGTAATTTTTGCAGGCGGCCTGCCCGAGTACGTCGATGCGCTCGAAAGTGACGCAGCTAAGGCGTTTGCGGCTGATTCAACCGTAGTCGGTTGGTCAAAAATTCAGCTCATAAACGCACTTGATGCAAACCGCGAAATCGACCTGCGTGAGGATGACGGCGAGCGTACGTCAAACCATATGTATCAGCTTCGTCAGGAGGGTGAGCACCGCTGGCTGTTCATCGCTCCCATCAACCACAGCTCAAACCATTACGATTGCTCGAGCGATGTCTATACGCTCCGCCTCAAGGGTGAATTTGCGCCCGAGCTCTGGAACACGATGGACGGCTCCGTTACAACTCTTGCCGCTGAATATAACCTTGGCGACACCTTTGTTGAGCTTGAGCTTTACGATCACGACAGCGTGCTGCTCAAGCTGATTCCCGGCAGGTCGTATACAAAGCCCGTGCAGAAGAAAAAGCGTGTCAGCGTCGGACTTCTTCCCTCAAAAACAGAGGTTGAGCTTGCCGAGCCCAACGTAGTGCTGCTCGATATGCCCGAGTACAGACTGAACGGTGGCGAGTGGCGCGCAAACGAAGAGATTCTTCGCATCTGCGACACTCTCAAGGCAGAGCTTAAGATGGAAAATGCCATTGCCGGCGGCGCTCAGCCGTGGCTTTTCGGTGAGCAGAAGGACACCGAAACGGTTGACCTTAAATACACGGTTTATTCAGAGGTTGAGGTTGATAACGTAACCCTTGCGCTCGAGGATTTTGACAAGAGCAGCATCACCTTTAACGGCAAGGCTGTTGATATGGTGAAAACAGGTGTTTACGTTGACGATTCAATAGAAACCGTCAGCCTCGGTAAGCTCGAAAAGGGCGAAAACACAATCATTCTTTCGCGCTCGTTCGGTAAGGTTTCAACGCTTGAGGCGGTCTACCTCCTCGGTGATTTCGGCGTTGAACTCAAGGGCAGAAGCTGTAAGGTTACAGCTCCCGTCAGAGAGCTTGAATTCGGCGATTGGACCCGTCAGGGTCTGCCTTTCTACGGCGGCAACGTTACCTATAAGTTTGTTGTTGAGGGTAACGATGAGGAGCTGAGCGTTATGATTCCGCACTTCACACAGCCCGTCTGTACGGTCAGCGTTGACGGTGTGCGTATGGGCACTGTTGCACTTTCGCCCTATACCGCACCTCTGGGTAAGCTCAGCAAGGGCAAGCACCTTGTTGAAATCACCGCTTTCGGCAACCGCTACAATACCTTTGCCGCCCTGCATATGGCTGATCCTGCCTGCCGTTGGTACGGTCCCGATGCGTGGAGACGCAAGGGCACACGCTGGTCATATGAATACAACGTGAAGCCGAGCGGAATTACCACCGCACCCACACTTGTAAAGTTTGAATAAGCTGTATTTTTCCACGGACGTGAGCGGATTTTTTCCGCCGCGTCCGTTTTTTTAGTTGGGAGCGATGACGGAGGGTTGAAAAAAATACATCTTGCTTTTTTGGAGTGCGTATTGTTACTTTTGTCAAGCGTTACAAAAGTAACCAAAAGAACTTTTGAGCTGTAAGCACTCCGCTACGGCTGACGGTTTTTAATCCGCTCGGTAGACGGAACACAAAGGGTGTGTTCCGTCACCGCGACGGCTACCAAAGCCATCTGAATTTTAAGTTCTTTCTGTCGCCTGCGGTTCCCTCGCTCGGCTATTTATCAGGGTGCATAACCGTCAGCC
>JAFOBC010000267.1 GCA_017382015.1 Clostridia bacterium | reverse complement strand
GCAGGCAAAATCGACCTTCTTTCTTATGACGGAGAAACACTTTATATCCTTGAACTCAAGAAACCCGACAGCACCGAAACAATGCTTCGCTGTGTACTTGAGGGATTTACTTACCTTAAAACTCTTGACGGAGAAAAACTGCTTATTGATTTTAACCATCCTCTTAACACCAGGATTGTTGCTTGCCCGTTTGTTTTCTTCAACAAAGACCAGCACAATGAAATGAAAGAAAACAGACCGTATCTGAAAAATATTATGCACTTGCTTAACAGCAAACCGTATTATATAATTAAAGAAAATAACGGATACAAAATTGTGGAGGGTTAATATGAAAAAACTTTTAGAAAAAACAGATTTGTTGGCAGGCATATTTGCTGTTTCTGCTATGGCTGCAATTGTTTGCGAGATAGCTTTCGGTGGTTTTACAAAGGAAAGTGTTGTTGGCGGAATTAAAGATATTTCAGGTATTCTTGTTGATGTTTTGGTGTTAATAGTTGCAGCAAGTGTACTTGTTCATAAGCCCATTAACTTTAAAGCAAAATTCAACGCTGCTATGGATGAATTAAAAAACAAATATGAGCCTCTTCTTGAAGAGGACAAAAAAGAAGGCGTTATCAGATATAATATCGCAAGTAATTCTGATGCTTTGTTTTCACAAACCGGAAAATCATACAAAAGAATTTTTGAGCTTGACGAAGATAAACCGGAAGAGATTCGTTTTTATATTAACAAGAGCTTTTTCGACCAAAAAGGCGGTGAGGATTTCAACGCATCTCAGATTGCTAATGAAATAGCTGTTCGTTTAGCCGCTGTATATGAAAACTACAAAATAGTTCCTATGCCCAACAAAGAAAACTACGAATTACATATTAAATTCAATAAACCTATAAAAACAAACGAAGATATAGATTCACTTATATCTTTAATTGACTATACCTTACTGTTGTTTATTGCAAGAAATAAATCATAATTTACGAGGTTACAAAAAATAGTGGAACTTAACAAGATTTTAGACTATGCCATTATGGCAGACGAAACCGTAAAAAATCCCATAAAAGCGGGATACATTGTCAACGGAAAGACCTATAACAACTATCTTTCCAACGATTTATTTGCAGAGTTCGTTGAAGATATGAAAAACAATCACCCCGTTGCCTATGAAATGTACGGCAAAGGCGGAGGGAAAGAGCTTGAAGAGCGCAAAAGTGGAGCAAATATCTATCCTCCGAAAATGGCTTCGTTCGGCTCGTCGAGCAGAATGATTTATAACCTGATGAAGGATACAGACGGTTTCCTTTTTGAAAAGAAACTGCACACAACCGTCGGAGGTATTGCAAATCTTGACGGATTCATCGAAACCAATGAAAAATGTGTTTTCGTTGAAGCAAAATGCAGAGAGCCTTACACCAAGAAGGATAGTATTTACGAAAGAAAATACGAGGATTTATACAGAACAATTTCCGCATCGGACAAAACATCCGTGACCTGCAAAATCGAAGTGATTGATGACCGCAAAATGAAAGTTAAATTCACATCAGGCAAAAACGAAATTCACTCATTCGATATGAAACAGATGATAAGCCATCTGCTTGGCGTTGCAACCGCTTTTCTGAAGGGTGAATTTGAGATTAAACAAATTGACTTTGTTTATCTCCTTTTCAATCCAAAACTCATTGAATTCAAAGAAGGAAAATTAGAAATTCATCACATTTATGAGCAGACCTGCAATGAATGCAACTCCGTTGATTTCAAAGCACTTTTTGAGGTTATCGTTGATTATCTCCAGACTGTAAAAGGCATTGGCAAAGATAAAAACAAAGCCGAAATCACAAACAATTTCAGCTTCAGACTCTGTGATCAGAGTAACATGAGCATATAAACATAAAGCCGTCGGAGCATTAAACTCTGACGGCTCATTTTTATTTTATCTCTTGTTCCAAATCATCAAACAAATCGCTGTCGAAGAATTCTCTGATGCTAATTTCCATTCCATCGCAGATTTTCTTAATAGAAACAACACCAGGATTTTGACTTTTCTCATTAAGCATACTGTAAATGGTTGAGGGTGAAACACCCGAAATATTTGCAAGAGCATTTATTGCGATGTTTCTTTCGTTGCAAAGCTCTATAATTCTTAATTCAACAGCTTTCTTAATATTCAAAGCTAATCACCTCTACGATATATCGTTGACTTAAGTTTAAAGAAATCTACGATAAATCGTGTGGGATATATCGCACAATTGCATTTTGTGTGTTATAATTGCGATATATCCCATAAATGAGGTGATATTTTATGGCGACAGTAACATTTTTCGGACATCGTGATACCCCAAAAGAAATAGAGCCAACACTGCGGTTAGCTCTGATAGATTTGATTGAAAACAAAAATGCAACGGTGTTTTACATTGGAAACCACGGCAATTTTGATGTTATGGTGCGCCGTCAGCTTGAGAATTTGTCAAAGACTTATCCGATTAAATATTATGTCGTACTTGCCTATATGCCAAGCAAGAATTATGCTCCCGACGAGCATTCAATCCTCCCTGAAGGGATAGAAACTGTCCCCCGCCGATTCGCCATCAACTACCGTAATAAATGGATGCTCACCAAATCCGACATCGTCGTAACCTATGTCGCTCGAAATTTCGGCGGTGCGTGGGAGTTTAAACAGATGGCAGAGAAAGCAAATAAAATAGTTATTGCGATAAAGTGAAACCTTATTGATGAATAATTAATCACAAGCAAAAGCTTAACACCTCAGTGCCATATGTCGCGGAGGTGTTTTTTGCTACGCTCTTATTATCTTATTCTGCTTGATTTGTTTTAACGCTGTGTGATATAATTATTAAAAACTTTAATCTCAAAACACTTAAAATAACTGACAAATAAGAACTTGCGCGAAAGGATAAAAATCATGTTCAGAAAAAGCATTGTATTTTTGCTCGTTTCAGCTATGTTAATCGGCTCGATGTCAATCGCATCTGCTGAAGAAAGTGTTCCTGAAAAAGAAGGCTATGTGCTTGATTTCAGCACCGAATTTAATAACGGCAATTTAAATACAGAGTATTGGTTGCCGCAATATTTGCCTCACTGCACAGCAAATAAAGAAGGTTCCTCTGCAAGATATAAAATAGAGAACGGTTGTCTGAATCTGTATATCACAAAAGATTCGCCCGATTATTTTGGCGGTCAGCCCGGTTCGGCAGACCCCGACAACCTTTTATGGATAGCAAACGGTATTCAGACCTGGGAAAAGAATCATCTGCATCCGGGCGGTGCTCAGCAAATGGAAGTTGAGCCTTTTGAAGGCTATGCCACACAGTACGGCTACTTTGAGATACGGATGAAAATGCCCGACACAGCCTGCGGCGGATACGCAGCATGGTGGCTTATCGGTGCTCAGGATGATACTGACGCAACAGATTCTGTTCAGAACGGTGAAATAGACGTGCTGGAAACCTTCTTCAAGTCACCGGGAGTGTTTGAACCCAAAGTTCATGCTTGGGATGACCCTGATCTCAATGAATGGGCAAGCAAGGTTGAATTGGACGGAGACCCGACGGATTATGTGAACGAATTCCATACATACGCTATGGACTGGAGACCTGAAGGTATAACGTTTTATGTTGACGGAAAAGAAGTGGCGAAAACAACAGAATCGCCGCAATACAGAATGTGTATGATTCTTTCAATGTATATAAATTCAGATTTCAGCGGTTGGGATGAACCTGAAAATGAATATCCCATTGAATGGCTTATTGACTATGTTCGTGTCTATAAAGATAAAAACGGGTATGACGAGAGCAACCGACTCACAAAGTTCGAGCGCTTTGTAAAATATATGTGCGATTCGCTTGCCTCGTTCCGGCATCGTGTTTTATCTTTTTTTCAAGACCTCTGTCCGCAATGTTATCAGCTCTTTGAGCGTTTGTTAAGTAAGATTCCTGCTTTGTATTGAACAACAAATTCCGATTTACGGAGGTAATTATGAAATTCAAAAAACAGATTTCATTGCTTCTTTGTGTTATGATGTTGTTTTCATCTGGTACACTAACGTCATTTGCTTCAGACGGAGCAGGCGAGGAGACACCTGCAATAATAAACACAGTAGAAGAAATTGCGGGCATCGTTATAAATTACTTAGCGAAATTAATTAATAATATCAAAGGTACAGACGAAACAAACATTCCGTCTGCAACCGTTAATCCTCATTCGTGGCTTGAATATAACGGCGAGCTGATTGAGACCCCCGAACAGATGTTAAGTGCCCAGACGTGGGTTGCAAATGAAATTGCTTTTGAGAGTGAGAAATCATATGCCAACCCGTTTGGTGACGTCGATGTTGAACTCCTCCTCTGGGGCAATGGCAGGCTGTATAAAATCCCCGCTTTCTGGGATGGCGGTAACGTCTGGAAAATCCGCTTTGCTTGTCCGTCAGCAGGTGAGTGGTATTTTAGAACTGTCTGCACAGATGAAAGCAATACTTCGCTCAACGGCAGAACAGGTAAGGTTATCTGCTCTGAATACAGCGGTGAGCACGATATTTATAAGCACGGCTTTATCACAACAAACGCAGGTGAAAAGTATTTTACATACGATGACGGGACACCGTTTTTCTGGCTTGGCGATACTCATTGGAGCCTTGGCGATGAAACTGTCGATATGGTTAAAACAATCTGTGCTCAGCGTGTTTCACAGAGCTTTACCGTGTATCAGAGTGAGCCTATCGGCGCAAAGTATGATTTCACAAACGGCATAACTCAAGAGGATATGGCAGGTCTTGCAGACTATGATGAGAAGTTTGCGGTAATTGCCGAACACGGTCTTGTGCACGCAAATGCACAGTTCTTCTTCTCCTATTTTATCGAACCTTTAATTTCAAATAACGGCGGTTTCAACGGTAGCGATCCTTCCGATTCGGCAAAAGCTTACATTGAAAAAGCCTGCCGTTACTGGGTTGCAAGATACGGTGCTTATCCCGTTGTCTGGACTCTCGGTCAGGAGGTAGATAACGATTTTTATTGGAGCGAAACCAACCATCCCGAATGGGGATTGGATAATAACCCTTACAAGCTTGTTGCGGAATATATTGCAAAATACGATGCGTATGACCATCCGCTTTCTGCTCATATGGAAAACGTTGGTGCAACATCGGTTTACGGTAGTGGCGAAGGTGCAACTGATGAATGCAAGGTTTATTTTAAAGATGCTATGCCTTCAGCCTTCAGAGATGTAAAGTCGCATAATTTCTATGCCGTTCAATGGCATACCTCCAAAACAGAACAAAGCGATTTCCGTATTGAAAAAGACTGTTGGTATAATTCGCAGGGCAAGCCCGCAATCAATTACGAGGGTCAGTATTGCTACCTCTGGACTAAGAATTTCGGTTCAAGAATGCAGGGCTGGACAGCGTATCTGAACGGTATGTACGGCTACGGCTGGGGCGGTCACGACACCTGGAGCTATCTCAATGTTTATGACGAAGAAAATGACAGCTCCGATGGTGTTGATACAATAACAAGCGAAGAAAAAATCAACGCAACGTGGCAGGATGCGCTTGAATATGAGAGTTCATACCAGGTCGGATATATGCGTGGTTTCCTTGAAAGCAACGAGTGGCACAATCTTATTCCGAGGTTTGACAACAAGGCATATTTCGTGCCTGCCAACAATGTTTATTACGCTTATGCAGGCAGTGAAGACAACACAGAAATTGTTGTTTATTTCTATTCATTCACCGATAATGCTGTTGCGCAGAACGCAAACACCAAGTTTTACGGCGGAATCAAAACAGGTACGGTCGGAAACCTTGTCCCGAACGGAAGTTATACATATCAGTGGTTTGATCCAATCAGCGGTGAATACTCTGAAGAATACGAATTTACCGCCACAAGATTCGGCACGTATTATATCGGCGACAGACCGCAGGCAACAGATATGGTTCTGCGCATAAGCGCTGCCGATAATTCCTGAAAGGGCAATTGTGTTTTAAGTTCAAATTTATCGAACAGTATGACAGATAAGAATTTGGCGAGGATAAAATAATGGTTATTGAAACGGAGCGTTTGCTCTTGAGAGAAATGACTCAAGATGATTTTGACGCACTGTATAAGGTGCTGGTGGATCCTGATATAATGCAACACTATCCCTATGTATTTGATGAAAAAAGGGTAATGGACTGGATTTTGCGAAATATCGAAAGATATCGGGTGTTTGGTTTTGGCCTGTGGGCGGTATGCCTGAAAGCGACCGGTGAAATGATAGGTGATTGCGGTTTGACAATGCAGCTTATAGGCGGTGAAATAAAACCTGAAATCGGTTACCACATAAGAGCTGACAAGCAAAGGATAGGATATGCCAAAGAAGCGGCGATTGCGGTCAGGGATTGGACATTTAGCAACACACCGTTCAATGCGGTTTATTCTTAT
>JAFOBC010000266.1 GCA_017382015.1 Clostridia bacterium | reverse complement strand
CTTGTACCCCGCTCTGATCAGCACAGCGCGAGAAAGTTCTTTCCATTGTTTTGAATGGTAAAACTTATCAGCTTTTTTATCTCGTTTGTTTTGGTTGTAATTTTTCTGTCGTTCTGGGCGACATACGCTGCATAAGCTATGCCCTGAATATGGCATCATAGCACCGCAGCCTGTGCAATATTTAAAAATCATAAGATCACCTACAATTAAATCGGGAAGCCGCTCTCAGCAATTTTAAGCTAAGGCGGCTCCCCGAAAGTCTATCATAGAGGCATTGAATTTCTCGCACTCATTTCTACATCTTAATGATATCATGAATTGACACTGACATTCACTGACATTGACTGTAAAAAAATGAGTAACATTTTTATTCAAATTGCCTAAAGCATATGATTTTCTTTCCGGAACAGCTCCAATGCTATTCCATGCCACCTGTACAGAGTTCTTTCATCGACATCCATATCCTCTGCAATTTTCGGAAAAGGATTGCAAAGGATATATCTACTTGTCAGAAGCGTTATGTAATCTTGAACAGCAACTCGATTAATTCTATCGTGAATTTCCGTCTTCAGATCAATCAGCCTGCTTATCTCTTCTTTGATCTCCGCGTCAAGCATGATGATCTTGTCAACTGTTTTCATCGCATCATTCACGCCGCTGGTCTTTACCTTATCGCCGAAGGCAGGCGAAGAGAGAGCCGTTGCAGTTTCTTCTAACTTCTTCAATTCTTTCCTCTTGACGCTGATCGCTGCGTCCAGCCTCCGCGCCTGCCGTAAGTATTCAATAGCGGTCAATTCATCATCCCTTTCTGTCTCTGTGACGACTTGTGCCGAGTTTGACTGCACTTTCTACTCTTTTATATATATATTTTATTTTTTTCATGTGAAAGGGATAGGTAAACTCGTCATAAGTCGTCATTTTCCAATATTAATGCGGTATTGTTGATAATCGTCATTGAATTTTAAACCGATATAGTACCACCCTCGCGAGTCTTTTTTACGCTCAAATCGTTTTACCATTTCAATCCCGAACTTCGTGTTAGTCAATTTATACTCGCCATTCTCATCGCACCAGGATGAAAAAGCGTTATAAAGATCCTTAGCTCTCATAGATTCGGCAAAGCTTTTAACTGTACACTCCTCCAGAAATCTTGATATAGTGTCCATCTCCCCTCTGTACTCCTCAACTGCCGCAGTGACAGCGGCAGGCTTTTTCAAACCTTCTTTGTTATAAAGATCCAGGCCTTTGAGGATCCAGAGGAAAATGCCGTCTATTTCTTTCATGAGTTTTTCTTTGAGCTTCTTATCGACTTTTTCTTCGGGAATCTGAACTGTGAAAGGGATCAGATGAATGCGGCGCCAGATACCTGTATCTGTGCCTCTTATTATCGGCTTATGATTTGTGGCCATCCACAGCTTGAATTCCGGGCGGAACTCAAATTCCTCTCCGTAAAGCTTCCTTGCCGTTACTACATCATCTCCTGTAAGCTGCTTCAGAAGTCCTTCGTTCAATCTTACACCCTCGTTTGGCTCAACAGATGTAACAAGCCTTGCTCCCTTGAGCCTTGCTATGTCACTGTTAGCAGAACTGTTTGAGCTGCGGAGCATAAGCGTTTCAGGCTGTATATTCGATGCATAGTCGCCGAAAATATAACGAATGATATCCAGAAATGTTGTCTTGCCGTTTCGCCCCGTGCCGTAGCAGAAAAAAGCACACTGCTCATCAGTCAGGCCGGTCAGGCTGTAGCCTACTGCCTTCTGGATGTACCTGATCAGCTCTTCGTTCCCGCCGAAAATGTCATTAACGAATTTAATCCATAGAGGGCATTTTTCCCCCTTCCGGATGCTGACTTTTGACGATTTGGAAAAAAACATATCCGGATCACACGGCGAAACCTTAAAATTTATAAGGTCAACAATGCCGTCAGGAGTATTGAGTTTTAACTTATGCCTGTCGAGCTCATTCGGAGTGATAGATGCATAGTGCTGCACTTCTTTTTCAAGAGCTTTTTTTGTGTTATTACTTCGGCATTTTTTTAAGTGCTTTTCAAAATCTTGCTGAAGTTCTGTCCCTGAGTAGTGCTCTGCCTCGTTTTTTATAGCCTCCATAGATTTGTCGATTAGTTTCCAGATATAGCCTGTAATGTCATATACCCATTTATTTTTATCGTAAATCATCCATCGCTTATCGTTATAGTTATATCGGATCTTGTCCTTGAACAGGTCATGCATCCGCTGTGCATTTCCTGTGTCATCAAATGAGTAGTATTTCTGTATCTTTTTTGATTTTTTTATTGTGATAAAAAAATCATCATCAGGCGTTTCGGGTGAATAGACATTGCTGCACTCACTGATTGCTTTTTTAATTGTGATCGCGCCGTAAGTGCTGCCTGATTGTTTACGATCCCATTTTTCGCGCATCAGACCAGAGTGCCGGAACATATTGTCTATTTTATTAAAATCCCGCTGAAACCAGAAAGCAAGCATTGAACACAGAGCCATATCCGCCTCGCTCTGGCTATTATATGAGCCCTGCCAGTTACCGGAATATAGATCTGAAAAAAGCATACCATTCCGACTGTTCCGCGCCGCTGTCATAATCTCCTCATCGTTTAAAGATATCGGATTCACTCTGATTTTAGTAGTGTTCTGATTATTTACAGGTTTGAACATAAATTTATTCTGAATAGCTTCAGCTTCAGAATCTCGCCTGCACACCTCGGAATATTCACCCCATATGTCACCTGTTACAGTAAAATATCTACCTTGCTGATACATCTCCAGATCAGTGCCGTTCCCGAAAGCGCCGGTCTGTTTCTTTTTCCAGTCCGGATGGATCTCACCTTTATAGATGATATGTAGCCCGGTACCGCTCGGAGACAATTCTGTATAGCTGCTCATTTCTTTCACAATTTTCAAAGCCTGATCGTTAATTTCGCCGGTGTCAGGATTGAAAACGCCGTCAAGATCTATCCCGCAATATGGCGGGGAAAAAACAAAGCCTATACCCTCAACAATCGCCTGGTCCTGACCTACACGGCAGGGCTTGCCGATAATTGAAACAGCTTGCTCATATGTTCCCCAGGTTTCGGGATTAGTGCTGCTCGCTCCGAATAGTGTGTGAGGATTGACGGGCTTTTTTGTCATGCGTCCATTAGCAGCTGGAATTCTGTAAAAGCCTACCCATTGCGGCAGGCTTCTTAATTCAATTGGGACATTTGTGTAATTTTTCAAAATTACCTCCATTAATCGAACGGCAGGTCGTCATCATCAATAGAGCTTTCTGACACTTCCTGCACCTTCAGCGCCGGTTCTGCATTAGTGATCGGCATTTTATGTTTGCAGCTCGGGAATTTAGTCAAATTACTCCATTTCACCTGCTCGCGTGTTTCACCGTTAAATTCGTTGTGCCCGATCGTTACTCTTATGCACTTACCCTTCAGATCCGCTCCCAGATCGTCAAGGGTATTGTAAGATTTCCCCTTCGGGATTCCGGCAGCGCGGCTCAGGTTCATAAGCTGTTTAAAGCTGAATCCATCCACCATTTTATCTTCTTCGGTTTGTTTTTCAGGCTTGCGCTGCCAGATTGCATGATAGATAAATCGGTTCTGATGATTCTGAGGAACATCGTTTCTTATAACCATCTTAATGGAAAAATACTGAGTTCCTCCCTGAGTCGCATTAAGAAAAGCTGATAAAATCATACATTCATATTCTCCCTCCGGAAGAATATCTCTGGTTTCGTAATTTGTTGAAAATGCCATAGTCACATATCTCCTTTAATTAATAGTAATGCTTCATCTGCGCTGCGGCAAATCCCGGCGATAGCGCCATATGACCGCATAGCCTCGATGAAGTGCTTCTGTTTCGGGCTCACTCTGCCCGTTTCTGTTTTAACCTCAATAAAAAACGCCCTGCCGTCAGAATTCCTGAAGCCGAATAGATCAGAAAATCCGGCAGGCACTCCCGTCTCAAAATGTCGCCCATCCGGCGTGAAGCCGCAGCCGACATTAATGCGGAAGCAGGTACAATCCGCGCTCGACAAAGCAATCCGGATCTCATTCATGATTCTGTGCTCTTCTGTCATATCATCCCCCTCATGCGTGCCTGATACCATGCCCAGCCGGGTTTATAGCCCTTGCTTTTTGCATATGCTTTTAATTCCTGATAACTTCCGCAATCGCTCGGGCTGTCATAATTAATGACGAAGCCCTCTATTTTTTCGAGAATAGCTTGTTTTTCTTCTTCAATCTCTTTTTTCGATTTTGGAAGCTTATATCCGCAGAAAGGGCATTCAAGTATCCTTTTGCCGCTGTCATCTTTTGACGGAAAGACCATAAAACAGTTGGTGCAGGTTTTAATGTTCAGATCCTCCGCTTCCGAGTTTTTTCGCTTTTCTTTATGCGAGTCAAGTTTCCACTCTCTGTCCGCATCCGGAAGCCCGAATCTTGCATAATTCCCCACGTGATCAATTATTACAGCGCGCTTGCCGGGCTTATACCTCATACATCTCATGGATTGCTGAATGTAAAGCGTCAGGCTTTTTGTCGGTCTGAGTAAAATCGCACAGCCGCAATCCGGCACGTCAAACCCCTCGGAAATCAAATCGACATTGCATAGAATTTCAATTTTACCCCTGCGAAAATCCTCAATGATCTGATCCCTTTCGGCTTTCGGTGTCGTGCCGTCAATATGCTGCGCATTAATTCCGGCAGCAATGAACGCTTCGGCCATTGAAAGCGAATGGTTAATCGAGACGCAGTAACAGATTGCCTGTTTCCCGGCAGCGAGATTTTTATAATTATTGATTACATCCCCGAAAATTGCTTTTTTCAGCATAATTTTTTCTGTCGATTTGATGTCAAATTCACCTCTGACGGTTTTAACCTCTGTCAGATCGACCATTGACGGAGCGTAATAATCATAGGGCGCAAGGAAATGATTTTGAATTAACCATTTCGCATTGACCCCTATAACAAGCTCATCATTAACATCAGCAAGCCCTGACCCGTCAAGCCTTACCGGTGTAGCTGTGACGCCGATCCTTTTTGCGTCCGGGAAAGCATCATATATTTTACGATAGGTGGCCGCCTTACTGTGATGATTTTCATCTGTGATAATCAGTACCGGCCTCTTGATTTTCCCGAGCCTCCGGGAAATAGTCTGAACCATTCCGATATCACACAGCCCCATGTTAACGCCCCAGTCCCGGAACGTCCGGAATATCTGATCGCACAGCTCTTTCCGGTGAACGATGAATAGAACCCGGTTACCTTTGTCAGTCGTTCTTTTTGCGATTTCTGCGACAATTATTGATTTTCCGCCGCCGCAAGGAAGGACAATGCATGGAGCTTGCTTGCCTTTTTTATATGCTTGCTTAACATCGGCGATGATATCCATCTGGTACTTACGAAGCGGCATCCTTTTCCGCCTCTTTCTTGGCCTTATATTCAGAAGAATAGCAGTTGAAACACAGCTTTTTATTGAGATGCTTCATTGACGAATTGATAATTTCTTCAACGCTGCGCGTATAGAGTTGGCCATTGCTTTTCTTACCGCTCTGAGCCATGATAACCTTTCCACAGCTCTCACAACGAATAGGCTCAGCTCCGGTGTTAAGCCATTCAGCCAGCTGCTTTCCCAGATCCGGCGTGATGATCTTATTGAAATTGTCAAGAAAAGTCGTATCTTTAGACGTGGAAGCTGTGTGGTCTCTCGAAATACTCATTACAATATCGAATTCATACTCCGTGTCGTCACGCTGGATCGGAGCCAGTCCGACCTTAACCGGTGTCATTTTCCCTCTGTCGTTTTCCTGCATAATGTAATCCATCTTTGAGCGCAGCGTTACGATAGTGTGACAATTCACAGCTAAGATAGTATTCACAAGGCTGTTCTGCTCTCTTCCTGCTTCCGCCCATGCTGTATAGCTGTTCTTCCCTTGCTGCCCTGCGATTCTGTCCTTTATCTCCAGAACGCCGCCTTCATTGTTCCAGGCGTGAGAAAAACTGTCGATGATGATAACACCATCCTCGCCGACAGCTTCAGCGCCTTCTTCTACATACTTTTTATAGCGCTCCGGGCTATATGGTGGAGTGAAGGGCGCGTAGAGAAAACGTCCCGTGCCCAGATCAGAGCGATCAGCGTAAAATCTCGCCCTCTCGTGCTCCGTGTCGATCAGAGCGACCTTACTCCAATCCCCTGTTATGCCATACGCAATATAGAGCGCTGACAGCGTTTTCCCGGCTCCGCTCACCCCCATGAGCGCCATGCGGAGCTTAGCTTTTTTTCTGGTGACCTGTTCAAACATTTTTATAACCCCCTTATTTTATTATTAAACTCTGAGTTCTTTCGAGTTCAGCGCCAATAATTTTAATATTTGACTGCAAATCCTTTTTGACCGCCGTTTTATTGATTTCCGGCGCTTTAAACCTGAGATATTTTTCAAGCCCTTTTTCCATGCACATATTGACGAAGGCCTTTTCATCATAGATTTTTGCAGATTCAGCATTGTCACGAATACTCAGCTTCGCTCTGGGAGTATCTATTTTCAACCGTTTGATTTTTTTCATACTCTCAAGTAAATATTTTTTCATCCGTCCGATCTGGTTTTCTTTCACTTTCCTGCGCGCATATAGTGCATCCTCTTCTTTTTTCAGCTCATCAGACTGCGCCTGTAAATTTTTGATATAAGCCGCTATATTCTCGGCCTTCTCTTCAAAGTCGTCCTCGATGCCGGAAAGAGTGTCGAACCAGGCCTGCTGCATATCGGCTCTATAAGCATCAGGATCCGGAATTATATTTCCATCATCATCTATAAACTGGCCATCCTCATTTTTTTCGAGGTCATAATTGCAGATCGACTCAAAACTGTCGAACAATTCAGCAAAAACGCCTGTGATTTCATAAAGCTTCATTTCGCACCTCCTACATAATTTCGCAAAGCTCATCATCAAAACTGTCAATCATTTTACTTATTTCTTTTGTGAAATCCTTGGTGACTCCCGCATTTTTAACATAATTCAGCAGCATAGCATAGGCATTTTTTACCACTGCACAATATGCCTCAAAAACCTCCGCTGTCGCCGGGACTTCAACTGTCTCTATCATCGTCTTGGTATTTTTCAATCTTTCTTCCAGCTCATTTATCTGTGACTGATAGCGTTTTCTCTGCCGTTCCAGATCATTGGCGTGTTCCTGATCCGCCTCGGAAAGTTTTCTGTCAAGCTTCCTGATCAGTGCATCCTGGGTTTTCTGATCCGGCGACACCGTTTCATGCAATCGCTTGTTTTCTTCCCTGACCTCCTGGAGCTCATGAGTTAACTCCCTGTTTTTACTTTTGACGTTCAGCAAATCGTTTTTATACATGATTTTCTCGCTGTTCTCGTCTCGGAGCTGTCCCTGAGCAATTTTCAGGTGTGCCTCGGTAGAGGATTTTTCCTTCTTCAGCCTTGCAATTTCCTCTTTCAGCTTGCGGACGGATATATCCTCAAGGCCAACTCTGTCCTGTATTTCCTCCTGCTCCGGCTCGGAAAGAGAGGCAAGCAGGGAAAGCTTTGTCATTCCAAAATGTGCAATCGATTGCACATTTTCAGTTTTTTCAATGATTGAAATGTAGTTATATGCGTTTCTTCGTTTCATCCCGACTTCCTGCTCGCAGTACTCCTCAAAATTCTGATAACCCAGCTCCTTATAAAGCTTGTCATCCCTCATCTGCTTGAGCATCCTGCACATATCGAAAAGATTCTGCTGTGCCATCTGTGCGGCAAAGATTATTTTCTGATTCAGCTCCGCCGCTGTTTTATACTGTTCGCTTAAAATCATTTCACTCATTCCGCGACCTCCTCATATGTATGTCTGAGCAGCCATCCTCTGGCGCTCTGTACCTGATCCGGTGTCAGATCAATAAACGTGTCCCCGTCCGCTGCCATAATCAGCACTGTCCCGTAAATCCTGCCCCATAGCGTTTTCAGAGTGGGTTTTCTGCGTCTTTTACTGTTAACATTCATGATGAGCTTGAGCCCGTTATCTGGTATGGTAACAGCTGTAGACATTCCCCCCACAAGAGCATTGAGTTCCTCGATGCTCTGAGCGATCCTGGCAACCACTGACAGCTCCCCCGGCCTCTGAATAACGACTTTTATAGTCTTGCTTTTTTCCGAAACACAGGATATAATAATATCAGGGTCTATATTAATATTCTTCCTTTCCGTTGCCGGGACTGCCATCCCGACAGCGGATTTTTCTTTTTCAGCGTTCATTTAATCTCCTCCTCCAGTTCATATCCTTCTCGTCCCAGAAGGTAGTCCGTGCTCACACCAAAGTAGTCAGCTAACTTGATCAGGTTCTCTGCCCCTGGCAAACGAAGTCCCGAATAATATGTCGACATTGAGCTTCGTCCTATTCCTATTTCTTCGGTCATTTTTTCAAAGGTCAACCCCTGCACCCGATATGCTGAAAGCATCAGCTTCCGCAGCCTCTGACAGAAGGGATGATCTCTATATTCATTCACTGCTGTTTCCTCCTTTAACCGTCTGATTATTAAATACAAGGTCACCAGATCATCAGCGCTGATCCTGTCATCAGTCATCGTCATCCGCCGCCATGAGCGACATCACGCATACTCCGAAAATCACACCAATAGCAAACATCGCAAAATTTAAAATCATGATGTCCCTCCTCAGCTCTTGAGCCGCGCCGCTTCAAAACCGGCGTTAAAATCCTCGGCGAGCTTGCTTTTTTTCTGCTGCTTTCCCTCACTCTTGAGAAGCGCATCCCTTTCAGCAATCAGGAACTTGATGACCTTGTCCAGCTCCCCCGCTGTATCTATCGGGGCTTTCATAGTGACCCCGCTGTTCGTTCTGATTTTTACTGTTCCCATCATTTTTAATTCCTTTCTGACTTAAAAGCCATATCATGAGCTTTATAGCTCTGTGCTTCCGTTTCATCCTGCTCTTTCCCTGATCCAGACCATCAGCAGATGCTCATATATCTCGTAAATCCACCGCCCGCTCTGAATCGCCACACCGAAGGGATAGACCCGCTGCTGCAATCCGAGCCCGAGCTTACCGGGATCAGTGTGCAGGCCGTGTGCTTCCAGGATCTCACAGGCACGCTTAACGCTGATAACCTTGATCATCGGTGTCTCCGCCATATGATCAGCTCCTTTCATCATTTTTTATGCTTATTTTTGCCGCTGCATACATTTTTTCTGCATCTCGGACATATGTAGTATTCATAGAAATGTTTGATTAAGCTCTATCAGCTGTCTGAATTATCTCTGTCAAAGAGATTTTCATCCGGCTGATTTTTTCAGCTATTCGGTCAACCTCCTGCTCTATTTCCGCAAGCTTTTCTTTTAGATCGGAAGTGTCCGCATTAACCTTAACGGTCACTGTATCATTTATCTTTTTCATACCCTCACCCCCCTTTTGCAAAATCACATTTAGGGTTACCTTAACCTGAAGAAATCTTTAATCATCATTTCAAGTGCCCACTGCTGATACTCTGATAGTTTTTCGGCGGTGGGCTCTTCTATACCCTGTTCTTCGTAATAACGCAAATATGCCGCTAACCCCGACTTGTAACTAATAAATTTGTAAAAAAGTACTATATTCACAACTACAAGAATTACAATTATTGCTGTCTCCATCTCCTCACCCCACTTTATCATAGCTAAAAGCGTGTTGCTTTTTTGCGTTTCCGCAAGGTATCAAGCAAAAAAAATATCGTCAATTTCCTGCAAAGAAAGATTCAATGCAGTTTTAAGTGTTGCGATTTCATTTCGCGTAAACTCGCTTTCCATTGTTAACTTGCGGTAAAGTGTAGCCGGATTAATACCGAGGATCTGAGCAATTTTCTCCATGGAAAATCCGCATTCTACAATTTTTCCTTTTAATTTATTTCGATCAAGCATGATTTATTTTGTACCTCCTTTTTTATTTTTTGCGTTTCCGCAAGTTTATAATATCATATCATTTTTTATTTGTCAATGCTTTTACGCAAGTTTTTTATACTTTTTTTATTCATTATCTTGCAATTATGCAATAATTTTGATATAATGGAGTTAACATGAAAGGAGATGAAGTTTATGGATGCAAACGATTTCAAAAGTAAACTGAAAAAGAGAAGAAAAGAATTGGGGCTTACTTTGAAAGAAGTTGCAAAAGCCGTGGGTGTGTCAGAAGGAACAGTCTCTCGGTGGGAGTCAGGCAATATTGCTAATATGGGACGCGATAAAATATATTCATTGTCAAAAGTATTGGCGTTATCTCCCACAGAAATAATGGGCTTTGAAGATGCTGCGGAAGAGCAACCCGAAAAAATAAGACTTTTCAGCATTCCGAATATTATTCCCCTCCCATCAACAAAAGAAATACCTCTGCTTGGTACTATCGCCTGCGGCGAACCCATTTTAGCAGAGGAAAATATTGAAGATTATGTCAAAGTTAATAAAAACATCAGTGCTGAATTTGCTTTAAGGTGCAAAGGCGACAGCATGATCGACGCGAGAATCAGAAGCGGCGATATAGTCTATATCCATCAGCAGCCAGATGTTGAGAACGGCGAAATCGCCGCTGTTCTGATCGGGAACGAAGCGACGCTGAAGCGGGTCTTTAAGTACCCGGAGAAAAATATGCTGATGCTCAGACCGGCGAACTCAAGCTATGAAGATCTGATTTACACCGGCGATGAGCTTAACGACATCAGGATCATCGGCAAGGCAGTTGCTTTTTTAAGCAAAATTTGTTGATTTTCTAAATTTTCAGAGCAGATCTATGATTTAAAAAAGACGTCAATCCGAATTCTGGGAAAAGTCGTTCAGGTAATTTATCAGGTTTAGGAGGTAAAAAAATGAAAAAACCAATACTTTTTATAATATCCGCCCTGCTTCTGATTTCTGCGTCTGCGTGCGGATCCACAACTACAATTTATAAAGACAAAACACTTTCCGAATCCGAAAGTTCAGTACAATCGTCAGTTGCCGAATCATCCGATGAATCAAAAATTCAAAAAAGAAATTGGCTCGTCAAGTATTATGTAGATAAATTCGGAGACGAAACAGACAAACCTTATCTTTTTACAGGAGTGCTGGGAACCTTTTCGAATTCTGCGACAGATGGTTCAGACCTGCTTGTAGAATTTTTAATCGAACCTGACGAAACTAATATCATGCTTTTTGAATACGGATCTCAAAAAGTAAAAAATTATTATAGTGATAGGTTAGAATTTTCAATCAGCACAAAAAATGATGCAGGCGAAACTAATTATTTTATCGGAAAAATGGTTGCTGAATCCGGCGATCGCATTTACCTGTTGTCCGAAGATCACGAAGAAATAATTAAAGATTTCAAAAAATCAAAAACCGTAAAATTTGTGGTTGAAAATAAAAAGCATCCTCAAGATATATATAAATTCGAAGTGAATTGTGGTGGGTTTGAAGAATGTTATAATGAAATGCTCAAGAAATAAAAAAATTGCCCCCACCGGCGCTGGTAACACCGACAGGGGCAGGAGCTATGTTAATACATAACCTATATCGCAAGGTTATTATAGCACAGCTCCCCGAATAAATCAAGGAAGGAGCTGTTTTTTATGTTGTGTAAAAAATGCAAAAAAAGAATACCAGACGGATCCGTCTTCTGCAACTTCTGCGGAAAAAAGCAGTCCACGACAAAATCAAAGCACCGGAAACGCGCTCACGGCACAGGCACAATCAGAAAAGACACCCGTTATAAAAGCCCTTACATTGCCATTGCCCCCGCGTCCTCTCACGGAGCGGGACGCGTCTATATCGGCTCTTACCCGGATCTGAAATCAGCGCAGGAAGCCCTCGATGACTTTATTAAACACGGAAGACCAGAACTCTATGGAGCGACACTCGAGGATATCTATAAAATGTGGTCTGACATTCACTATAAGCGGATCAAGAATCCGGCAGTCTGGATTTCCATGTGGAAACGAATGGCCCCGATTCACAGCGTCCGCATGACCGACATCCGCGCAGCGCACTTTCAGCCGTTCGTTAATGAGGCCACCTCAAAATCCTCTGCGGCGAAGCTTAAATCCTTAGCCCTGATGCTCTGCCGCTTTGCCCTGGAAAATGATATCGTAGATAAAAACTATGCAGAATTCGTCAGGATCCCGAAATTCGATAAAACCAAAAAAGTTATTTTTACTAAAGATCAGATCAATAAGCTGTGGCAGCACACAGATGATGAAAGAATACAGATTATTCTGTCGATGATTTACATGGGATTCCGCCTCGGAGAGATCATCACCCTGACTCCCGAAAACATTCACCTCGAGGAGGGCTATGTTATCGGAGGAATTAAGACGGAAGCGGGCACCGATAGAATAATTCCATTCCCGGCATCCATCCCCGAGATCAGAGACTTTTTTCGCCAGTGGATATCCAAGACACCAAACGGCAGCCCGCTCTTCCCCGTAGCAGAAGGAAAATTCCGGCATCAATATTTTTATCAGCCGCTGTCAGAGCTGGGAATGATAAATGGCAGGGTTAAACCTGGTACAGGAAAGATATGGATATTCCCTGATAAAAACCATCTGACCCCCCATAGCACCCGCCACACCTTTGCCAGCCTATCAGCCTCCGCCGGAATGCGCCCTGAAAATCTCCAGAAAATCATCGGCCACGCAGACTACGCCACGACCGCCGACATTTACATCCATAAAGACATTTCCGAGCTTATAGGTGAAATGTCAAAATTGAGAAAGTAAATTATTGTGTGTAAATTGTGTGTAATTAAAAAAACACCAAGCCCCCTGTTTCTGAAAACCGGCATCAGAAGCGGGTTCTCACCTCGCTCACCGAAAATTCAGCCCCCAGACAGTTTGCCTTCATGTCAAAACCTCTCCCCTTGTCACCTCCCCAAACCACGCATTCAAAGCCACTTTCACCGCCTCTCAACCCCTTGTAAAATCCCCCCATTGTGTGTAAAATTGTGTGTAAAATTATAGAGCCGCCCCCACCGGAGCGGCTCCCTTTCATTCCATCGCTTTAATCATTCTGTCAACCAGTTCCGAAACCGACACCCCCATCTTCTGCGCCCGGAGCTTAATTTTCTCGACATTCCCCTTGCGAAGATTGACATGCAGCTGCACCTTACTCACATCCTCCACCGGCTCCCCGAACTCCGCGATCAGCTGATCCCCGTCCAGATATTTCTCAGCCCATTGCTGTGCTTCATCATAGGAGAGAGGCTTGATCCTCTCCCCCCATCCGGTCATGCTTCCCACCTTTTCAGCGTACTGGCTCGCCGCCCCGCCCGCACAGTGAAGGAAATATTCCCCGGTCTTCTTGCAGTATAGCGTTTCCTCCCAGTAGTGAAAATCTGTTCTAAACTCCGCCCCACCGCTGACCGTGTCAATCCTTCGCGCTGTTTCGGTGTCGTACAGCTTGCCTTTAATCACTTTTTTCATGTTAATGTCCTCCTATCTGATCTCATATCCAACCGTCTCATACTCGTCCTCGTCAACCTCTTTAACGATGGGATAAACCCTGACACCATCATCAGCGTTATAGTATTCGCCGTTCCAGTACTCGTCTCCGTACTGCTCAAACCATTCTCCCAAGCTGTTAATGTCCTCCTGAGTAGCGTCAGCGCTCAGCGCCTTCTCTCTGAGTTCTTTGTAATTGTAATAATTAATGTTTGTCATAGTGATGACCTCCTCTTTGTATTTTTTCGGGATGTTTCGGCTCCCCAAGACCCCTTTCGGGGTTTCGGCTGGTTGCTGTCCAGCTCTCATCAGTTGGGTTATTGTTCTTTAATTGCTATGCAAGCCTTTTCGACTTCTTCTCCGAAAAGAAATTCTATGTTTAACAATTTTGAGAAGTCGCCGCCATTCATAACTTCATCAAGTATCTGCTGATTTTTCTTTTCAATTCTTCTTGCTTTTCTTGCTGTAACTTTGCGTCCGTCAACTGTGTATTTCATAATTGTTACCTCCTGCCCTGTGGGCTGTTGTTTCTTTGTTGTATTTATTATACTACTTAGTTCGGCTAAAGTCAATAGAGTTTAGCCAAATTCTATTAATTCCCCCACCAAACATCCGCCCCACTTTTTGTATATTTCCAACAAAAAAAGAGCCTGCCAGGATCACTCCCGACAGGCTCCGTATTATTTACTTTTTCTTTACAATCCTGATCTGCAGTTTATCAATGCACTTCTTGTCGATACCTGCATATCCGTCATCATTTTTAAGATTGTAACCTCGAACCCAGTCCAGATAGCCCTTACTCTCCATAGTAGAAACCCTATATTCTACCGCATACTTAGAAACGTTATCATCCCCATAGAACTCCATCTGCACCCGGTCAATCGCATAGTTATACTTACCAGCAAACCCGCTGCGGTCAGTAACCCATGGTTCATAGTTCTTTTTTCCCCATAACCTGACGCGATACCTGATATGGTACTTTGACGTCATCGCCCTGATTCCGTCAATTTTTTTACCTTCCAACCCCGCAAAATCGCTCGTATTGGTAACATTCGGCAGCCATTTTCCGCCGATGGTGTGCACCTGATATATAACATCAATCCCGGATCCCCCCGCAGTGATAGCTCCCGCGCTGCCTGAGGACGTGCTCTGCTGCTTCTCCCCCTGCCAGTTCGGACGATAGAAGGCGTAAACATCAGAGCTGGACAGGTACCTGGTTTTTCGTTTGTAACTGGACGTCCCCGCCCAGTCAGCTCCCCAACCGTCGACATTACCCTCAAGCGTCGTTAAAGTGTTCCCGTTAACCGCCTCAACCAGTCCGACATGGCTCGCGCTGTATTTGTCGATCGGGTTGAGAAAAGACGAATACCGGAACATTATGTAATCCCCCGGCTGCGGCGTTTTCTCACCCTTTTTGAACCACGTTCCCAGCTTCCCGCTGTCCTCACGCGCAGCATCAGAGGCGAACCCGTAAATGCCCCCCTGATACTTCCCGATGAATCCGCAGTCCCTCATGATCGCTGAGATACTATAGGCACACCAGTCCACGACACATCCCAGTCTTAATTTTTTAATGCACACGTCATACCCAGACTTACCTATGTACCCGCGCGCAGTCTGTAAAACTTTTTCCCTATCTGTCATCTGTATCATCCTCCTTAACTTCCGGCTCTTCCTGCTCCGGCTCTTCCTATTCCGGCTCCGCTTCCGCTGTCTCCGGCTCCGCTTCCGCTGCCTCCGGCTCCGCTTCCGCTGCCTCCGGCTCCGGCTCCGTCTCCTGCCCCACAGCCTTAATCCTGCCTTTGACCTCCACTCTGCTCGGCTGCACCGCCGTCCCCACGCTCAGCACGTTTGTTCCCGTCAAAGTCTGCAGTGCGGGGAGGGTTACGTCGATATCATCCGCGCCTATCCTGTGCATTTTCTGCTCACCGTAGTCAATATACTCTGCCTCATCTCCGATCTTGCGTATCTGCTCGGGAAGATAGATGGAAGTTGTTACGGGAGCGTGGTAGGGTTCGTAAGATGTAGCATCGTTTCCTATCTCAAACTGTATATCCATTTGTTCATGATTATGTTATTGTGTATGTTTTTATTATTCCGTCAAGAGAGGCTTTTGCAGCGTCACTGTAAATAATCAATTGTTCGTTATCAGAATTAATATATTCCACGTAAGAACGTACATACCAAATTTCACCATCTGTAACTTTTTTTGTCCATGTGTACTTTGTATTATTTGTAGTCGGTGTAACACCCGCAAGTTCTTTTACAAATACCTTACAGCCAGATGTAATCACAGTGCTATTTACATTAATATTCACTCCTATTGCTGGGTCATTAGTAGCGACTAAACCGGTTCTAACCATTCTATCATTCTTGGAAAGATACGCTCTTACAACAAATATAATTTTATTGTTTGTATTATCCAGCTCAATACTCTGAACATAAGTAGTTGTTATTTTTTTAAATTTACCTTTAATACGGACACCAGATGGAACAACATTTGTTTCAATGCAAATGGTGTTCATCCCTATCGAAGCAAAAATCGTTGGAAGATTGACACTTATTGATGTTCCATCTGCGAAATATTGCTTTTGTTCCACAAAATCCACATATTCAGCGTCATTACCTACCATTTTGAGCGGTTCGGGGAGGTAGATGGGAGTTGTCAGAGTATCAGTACCATTGCTAACCGTCACCGACACCTCATATTCTCCGGCATGCTCACCGTTTTCCACCAGATCCCCCACACTCTCCCCGCCGACAGTGTTTCCGTAGATACGGTAATTCTCAAGCGTCCCCGCCTTTTTGCTCCGGAAAGTCAACCGCCCCCCGCTGTCACCCGACACCCACCTCTTTTTCCAGCGGATCTTCCTCCGCGCCATCAGCTTCACGATATCATACTTCACACCTTTTCACCTCTCACACATCCTCATTGTCGATAACTTCATACCACTCATCAGATCCAGAGTGATATCGCCATACCGCGGGCACATCCGCCACCACAGCGCATGTTCCGCCGGGGATTGAGAAATGCGACCCCTCCGCCAGCGCCTCCGCCGTCCCCGCCTTCGTCAGAAGGCTGTTCAGCTTCCCCTTGTCCTCATCCAGGAGCGTCAGAAAACCATCCGCCCCCTCTTCTATCGAACCGAAATCCGGCGCATTATCTTCGTCAAAAACCATTCCTAAAAATACGATTTTACTCATCACTATCATCCTCCTTTTTATCCTCCACCGACACCTTAAGCCTCTTTATAATCCGGGTAAGAAACCCGGGTACCGGTACACCTATGCGGGCAAGGTTCTCAAGTATGGATATCATCTCATTGATGATCAGCCACACCGACACCACAAGTCCCAGCCACATTCCGCAGGGGATATCCACTCCCGCATTTGCAACTCCGGTACAGATAAGATAATCTATCCCCATCGCCACCGCGATCAGCGCCATGTAACCGACTTTTTTCAGGATCCCCTTAGCGCCTACCTTGCTGCTGAGCGAATTGTCACACCATGCCGCCGACATACCGCTGATATAGTCAATTATCATCATAATCAAAAGCACTAAAATCGGCACCACCAGCGCGCCGATATAGGCCGTAAAGGCAGCCGCCGCCACCGAGAGCGCCGCCTGCACACCTTTTTCCGCTGTTTTTTCCATTTCCATCACCCTTTCCTTTTTTTATAGCCTCCCCTATAGGGGAGGTGCTGAGCGTAAGCGAAGCGGAGGGGTTTTCTGCCCCCTGTGCTCCTTTAACTTTCTTCTTCCCTGACAGCACCGGTAACGCTCACCTTTGTCGGTTGCACGACCGTCCCCACAGACAGGGTATTGCTCCCGGCAGCAAATCCCAGCTCCGGCAGTTCCAGACTGCTGACATTCCCGTCCCCGTCAACCCTGCTGAGGGACTTGAAATCGAGATAATCAGCGACCCCGTTCCTGATAATCAGCGGTTCATCCAGTACAATATTGTGAGTGCTCCCCCCAACCGTGACCGGAACCTGATATTTACAGAAATCCGCGCTCCTGCTGTCTGCTATGATATCACCCGCACCATAGATCTTGCTGACCGGTGCCTCATATGCCCGCGGGTCGTCGCGATTATATTCAATCTGGACATTGTAAATATCAGTAGGGAGAATCTCCCCGTTATCAGTCCGGCGAAATGCCAGCCTCAGCTTGAATTGTCTGTAAGGGTTAACAACGCTGTACTCCCATGCCGGCGACATAGAATCGACCCTGTATTTCCCCCAGGATTGATAACTGTAATAAGAGCCGTCTGCGTTATATATGCGCATCATAACCTCAGTATCCACCGATAGCACCGAGTGCCAGGACACGCAGACTCTCCAATTCGTGTCAGTCAGAGCCGGAAGATCAAGCACCCCGGTTCTCACCCTTGTCGTGCTTTCAATGTTGGTTTCCTCGCTTGCCCCGGCGTCAAACGTCCCCTGCTCAAGCGTCAGACTTTGCGGAGCCACATTCACCGATTCCACCAGATGTCCGTCCCCGTTCCCGAAGATCCTCCAGTTCGACAGCGCCCCCGCCCTTTCAGCCCCGAAGCTCAGCGGCGGCACGCCCTCAATAGTTCTGCTCCCCCCTCCGCCGCCGGAGGCAGGTCTAAGCTGCCCGGAGAGCCTTCGCACCGGTCTTATGATCCCCTCAAATCTCTTCATCAATATCACCATCCTTTTCACTGTGCCGACTTTTCAGCATTTGCCGGCATTATCCTCATTCTGTCCGCCGATACCACCGTATAGAACCGCCCGTCATTAAGCTCGATAGCAATGTCAAACCAGTATTCCATATCCGGATAGCATTCAAGCTCAGCCGTATCCTCCGGATCAAAATGCAGCCTGAATACCTGATCCGTGCTGTCATATTCAAGCTCCTTGCTCAACACTGCCGGCATCGTCCTTTTCGGCTGCTCCTTCATAACAAAGGTCATTACATCCCCGAAGGTATAGACATAATCATCTATAGTCACCTCCCAGTCATCCGTATTCCCTCTGGTGATCTCCAACATATTCTCATCTCCTTTTCTGCGTCCCGGCGATCAGGTTGTTGATTATCCTGTTCAGAAATTTAGGCTTTAAGCCCCCGACTCCAATTTCAACGGATTTTTCCCCCGAGCTGCAGCTGATATGCGCTTCTGTCACCGGAGCGTTAAAGCTGTTCCCGGTGAAAGGATCCCGCACCGTCACGATATCCCCGAGGCGGAAATCCACCCCGTAACTGTCTGATATGGGAATAGCTTTATAAGTATGTGTCTCAACATTGTCCTCCACAGCCTCCAGCGCCATTTTATCAGCATCGTCATTATCATTACTGCCTACATCCACAACACACTCACGCCGGCTCAGCCCCGCCGCAGCGACCCCGTCACGGTTAACAACTCTCAGCGTCCCGTCCGGCTTTTTCGCCGTAATGGCGTTGTAAAGGTTGCTGATATCATGCTCAAAGCTCTGATCCTGCACGTTCCCCCATCCGGGAGATAATATCACCCTCGGCCTTACACTTTGCAGCATGGAACGGTCAATCCCCTGCAGCAGTCTCATTTTGAGTTTAGCAGCATCCGGATCCCCCACAATTTCAAAACCGATCCCCGCCGTATAGCAGAGAGTTTTTACAATATCTGACAGGTATTCCAGCTTCGCCATATATCCGTCATTTATAAGCCCCGTAACGCCGTTAGCGTCAAAGCTCACCGGCATCCGCCGGATCTCATCCGCCCCCAGACCTATATTGCGGTAAACAAAATGCTCAATAACCTCCGCAGTCGTCCCCTCAAAGCTGTCATACAGATCAGGGTCATTTCCCGCCGCAGAGATCCTGCGTTCCAGCAGTCCTTTAAGATCCACCCCGGAAATTGTCATCACACTGTGGTTATAGGCGACTGTCTCCACGCTGAACCAGTTCCCGTCAACCTCAATCAGATCATTATTCCGAATCGCCCCCACCAGGGTTTTATTTGCGGGAAATTCCAGAGAGAAGCTGCTCCCCGAAATAAATTTCGGACTGTAGTCGAAGCTCACGATATCCTTGACCGCAAACCGGAAAAAATTCTTTAATGCGTTGACCCCGTCAGGCGCGCTGTAAATTTTCGCAAAAACAGCCCCCATCAGATCACACCTCCCCGGAGTTCCCAGTGCTTTATAGTCACCGTACCATCAGAGCCGGGTCCATGCAAGGACGCATACACCGTGTTATTTCCAGGTGCAAGAACAAAATCCCCGATCTCTCTGTCCCCGCTGAGATACTGGTTGACATTCACCCCGGTGCCGTTTTTAATGCGGTAGTTCTCCGTGTCGATGGTAACAGGCAGCACTGCATTTGAAGGGATAGCCATGTAAATATGCTGACCAGTGGTGGAATTTCCCACCACAACGGCACCTGTTGCGTTTATCTCCACGATCACCGGAACATCCACCGGCGATCTTGATACTATAGACTTTCCCCCGCCGATAGTCATCTCCTTTTCTTTCATGGCGACACCTTTTTTAAAATATGGAAAATCAGCAATAAACGCCGCATCCCATCGCCAGACACGTTTTGATATCCTCACAAAATCCGGCCTCGCCGTCAGATGGGCTTCAATGGTATATTTTTCAGCCCCCTCAGTAATGGTAATGACCCCGGGACGCACGGACGTGAAAACATCCTGAACCTTCCTCCGGAGAAAAGCATCATCTGCCACATCCCGAAGCGCAAACTTGAAATTCAGCGGCAGCGGCTGCACCAGATAGTCTCCGCTGTACTGCCCGTCACAGAAAGCCCGCGCCTGACCGTTGTATTTCGCAGGAGCATTTCCTATATGCATTTCCTCACAGAACAGCGTCCGGTTATCAAAGATCAGCTCCTCCCCATAATAGCTCCTGTACCTCACCTTCCTGATCCCCACTCTGTCACCTTCCTTTTTAAAACTTTTTTAAAATTTGAATAAAAATTAAAACAGAGATTGAACCCCCATTTCATTTTTTAATATATCAGCCTGATCAGCTGCTTGTACTCCGCATCAGTCAGCGCCTTTTTAAGATAAGCAGTAACCCCGTTGACATTGGTGTTATTTACGATCTGAGTAGCCGAAGCATTCCCCGACTTCTTGTCAAGTAAATAAGTCGCTTTTTCTAACGTTGCATTAAGCCTGCTGATCGCCTGAGTATTCTTGCTGATCCAGGTATTGTTTTGTGTCTGCAAATCAAGCTTTTTCTTCTCCACAGCCCTCTGATGATCCGCCTCAGCCTGAGCATTAATCAGATCCTGCTTTCTCAGCTTAAGGGATATTTTTTCGGATTCTGTGAGCTGATTACTTCTGACCCTCAGTTCCCTGTCAATGCTGCTGATCTCATCACTCCGCTTTTTATCCTCAGCGGCCTGAGTCCGCTTATTTTCAGCATCCTCGATCTTTTTTATCTGCTCATTGTAATATTTGTTATATTCCTCATTGCTCTTCTGATAAGCTTCAATCTGCCCTTTTACCAGACGTTCATAAGCAGCCTTAGCATACTCAATCTGCTTTTTTCTTTCCTCAGCGGTCTTTTTTTCCGCATCCTGCTTTTTCTTTTCGGCTTCTTCCTTCGCCTTGACCTCAGCATTATTCAGCTTGTCCGTAAGGTTTTTAAGCCTGAGCCGCACATTGTAGCTTTCATCCGCCGTCATCCTTTCGGTGTTCAGTATTTTTTCATAAAAGCTTTTTAGCCCCTGATCCGATATCTTGCCCATTGCCGATACCCTGTCCGCCCATGCAAGCATACTGTCCACCCTGCTGTCGCCGGTGCCGACCTCTCCTTCGCCGCTTGTGGTATATTGAGCCTTCCCGCCGCTGATCACCGAGCCGCCGGAGGAAGTCCCGCCGCCGGAGGAAGTCCCGCCGCCGGAGGAAGTCCCGCCAACCGAGGAAGTCCCGCCGCCGCTGGTTTTATAGTCGGCAATATCCGTTCCCTCAAGCGTCACGATGGCTTTGTTATAAGCGTCCGCCTTGCTTTTTCCGCTGTCCAGCTCTCCGTTCAGCTCCCTGATTACCTTTGTAACCTCAGCAATTTCCTGCTTGTACTTGTCCAAGCCATGCACAGCATAGAGAGACCGCGCAGTTTGCAGCCTTTTTTTGGCATTTTCAAGCTCTGTCCTCGTGACCTCATTGCTTGCGTTTATCTCTTCCCGGGCTTTTCGCAGGGTGAGGATAAGCTCCTGCTTTTTGACCTCGTAAAGGGCTTCAATGACGGTTTTCTGTTTCTCAATATTTCCGTTTGCGCTGATGATCTCCGCGACATAATCCGGATAGCTTTCCGAAAGCTTGAGCAGAGTGTCAAGGTCAAGGCTCTGCCCCTCGTTAAGCTTGTCATAAAGCCCCACAAGCTCAGAGAGCGCCCCCCTCAGGCTTGCCGACTGTTTGGCAAGCTCAGCGAGTTTCTCACTGAGAGGCTTCGCCGCCTGAGCCGCCGCCTCATAGTCAGCCTTTGCTTTCCTGACGGTGATCCTGAGCTTTGTCTGCTCAGTCTCCAGCTCAGAAACTATATTTTTGGCTTTCAAATAATCCTCTGAGCTTTCGCCCTGCTCTTTTAAATACTTGTTCTTTTCCTGCCTTGCCTGTGAGAGCTTGTCCTTGTTATCCTCAAGGGCTTTGTAAGCTTCCGTCAGCTTATCGCTGAGGAATTCTACAGCGTCATCCATGTTTAAAAACATGCTGTAAAATTCCTCAAGGCTCCCTTTGCCCTCAAGAAGCTTTTTTGAATATTCCTCGATCTCTTCCGTGGCATAAGCCGCGCCCGAGGATGTGCTCCCCAGGACTTCCGCTGTTTCTTTTGACTTATCCGACAGCTTCCCCTCAGCTGTTGCCGCTTCTTCAACTTTTCCCGCGTAGAACTCCACAGCCTTGCTTGCTTCTGAATGTGCCTTTATAAGCTCGTTGACTTCTTTCACTGCATCGGAGTTTTCATAAGTCCATTGACCAGGTACGAGACCGCCTTCCTCGTCATACAGTCCCGGATACTTTTCTCTTGCCCTTGCTATCGCCTGCTGAACTGCAAGTTCCGCCTCGTTCTGTTTTTTAATAGCCTCAGTAAGCCCCGCCTGCGCCGCCTGAGCCTGCGCCTGCCTTTTCAGCGCTTCGGTAGCCTCGTCAATATACTTTGTCAGATCCTGAAACTTTCCCGCCTCGTCCTGCACCTGAGCCGCCGTCAGCCCGAGCTTTTCGCGAAGCTGTTCGCTTATGTTCTTAAGCTGTGTTTTTTCCTCTCCGGTCAGCTTGCTCTTGCTCCTCAGCTCGTCATATTTTTTCCCCAGAGCCTCAAGCATACCGGCTTCGCCCTCTGCCTGAGCCGCCGCAGAAGCATATGCGGCGTTGGCGCTGTCAAGGGCTTCATTGGTCTTGTCAATTGCTCCGGCGGCTGCCTGCTGCGCCGCCGTCAGTGCCGTCAGACCTCCCACCAGCGCCCCCACAAGACCGATAACGGCCCCGATGGGATTGGTATTCATAGCAGTATTAAGCGCAAGCTGTGAGGCCGTTTCCTTGTCTGTGATAACCTTCAGAGCCGAAAAACCGGCCATAAGGGAATTGATAAGCCCCCCGATAGACATTCCTACCTTGAAGCCTACCATTGCCCCCGCAGCACCTGCCACAGCCTCCTTGTGTTTCAGCACCCAGGATACCAGGTTCTTAAGGTCTGTAACCCCCTGCTTGATGAGCTGTCCGGCAGATTTAGCCATAGCCGAAAGTTCTCCGCTGTCCGCCATCTGCTTGACCTCATTCAGCAGATCATCCGCCGCCTCTGTCAGGCCTTCCACCGCCGGCAAAGCCTCAGCCCCGACAATCTTAGCGATCTGCCCGCCTTTTGATTTAATCTTATCGATCTCATCATTGAAACCGTGAAGACTGTCCAGGGTCTTCTGATCCAGAATCAACCCGGCTTTTTCAGCCTCATCCCCTAACTGTTTCAACGTCTCAGCCCCGCCCTTGATCAGCGGGTTAAGCTGTTCCGCGCTGCGGCCGAAGATATTCATTGATAACGCATCCCGCTCAGTTTCGTTTGAAACTTTCCCTAATGCGTCAATGACCTCATAAAAAACCTGCTGCCTGTCCCGCAGATGACCGGTGCCGTCCTCGATCTGAACGTCAAGGGCTTTAAAGGCCTGCGCCGCCGTTCCTGAACTGTTATTCAAAGCCCCCTGCATGTTTCGGGTCAGCTTCGTCAGACTGCCGGTCATTGTCTCCATGCTTACGTCCACAAGCTCAGAGGCATATGCAAATTTTTGCAGATCCTGAGTCGATATACCGGTAACATCCCGCATGGTGTTCATTGAGTCCGCCCATGCCGCTGCATCCCCCACGAATTTTACAATTGCCGCAGTAGATGCCGCAGCCGCAGCCCCGATAACCCCGATCTCCTTTGCCAGATCAGACCCCGAGGCCTTAGCCCCCTCGATGGAGCTTGTAAGCTGTTCATAGGCTTTTTTCTGCTTCCCGATACTGTCGTTGGTGTCAGTAATTTCCTTTCTCAGCTGTCCCTCAACGACCCTGAGGGCGTCCAGCTTGTCCTTGCCGTCCTTAATGACGGCATTTAACTGTTCCCGCTTTTTCTTCTGCTCCTCGGTGGCCTCGCCGCTTTTTGCGATTTCCTTGTCCAGCTTTTTCAGTTCCTTTTCAGCATCGCTGATTTCCTTGGACGCTTCCTTCTGTGCCTTCTTGTTTTCAGTCAGAGACTTATTCAGATCCCTGACCTTGCTCATCATCTCATCAACGCCTTTGACAAACCCGGAGTTATCCGCCCCGAATTTAGTAACATAATCTCTTCCGCTTTTTGCCATTCATTCACCCCCTGTTGTTTAGTTGTTAGTGGTTAGTGGTTAGTGGTTAGTGGTTAGTTGCCCGATGGGCTCCCCTTCAGGGGAGCTGTCAGCGTAGCTGACTGAGGGGTTTTCTTTGAGCTTTGAGCTTTGAGCTTTGAACTGAGCGCGCAGCGCTCTCTCAATCCGCCTTATCAAACATCCTGACAGGCGACGGCATTTCCTTCATCCCCTTGACCTCAAAATACCGGTCAATTTCTCTGTGAATATCCCGATAGGAGCTGTCCCAGAATTCCTCTTCCGACATACCCACGACCCGCACAGCAAGGGCGTGAAGATGACCCTCATCCGTAGCCGGTGCATCCGGATCTCCGCCGCCCTCATCCTCCGGCAGCGCCGCGAGGATCGCAGCCATCAGCTCAAGCCTTAACAGCGGCAGATCCTGCATCCTGATGATCCCGCCGATCTCCTGCAGATCCGGCTGAATCATATCCCATTCCCGCAGACACACCGCCTTCCGGTTTTCCGGAAGATCACAAAGCCCGGCTCTCACCATCTGCACTACTGTTTCAATGTCCCATTTATCGCAATCCACCGCCAGAATCTCATCCAGCGGCTTGAAGGTCATCTCAAGACATAGCAGCGCATTCAGTGAAAACCGGATTCTGTATTCTTCCCCCGCAATATGAATAATGGAAAAGCTATGCAAAAGCTCCGTTAACACCTGAAAACACCCCTTTTATTGAGAGAAAAGAGTGAAGACCGGAAAAACCCGCCTCCACTCTTAACCCTTTTAAAATCGTCAGTTTGCCGCCACAGCAGTGAATTTGAACGTCTTTGAGAGCTCCTGACCAACTGTGTCCTTGACCACAGCCTTAAGGCGATAGGTAAGCCCTGCATCAATGCTGATGGCAGTTGACGCAACAGAAACATCCTCGCCTGCTGCCGTGTAAGATGACCATGTGCCTCCGTCAAGCACCTGATAATAGTAGCTGTAGGTATAGGGGGAAGTACCGCCGGTTGCTGCGCCGTTGATAATAACATCACCCTCATGTACTGCACCCGCGATGGGATCAGTACCGCCGTCATAGGTGAGATATGAAGTGTTGATCAATTCCTCGGAACTGATGAAATCAGCAGACCCGAACCAACCCTCAAGGAAGGCCGCACCCTCAACAGTAGAAACATCAATGGTTTTTCTCAGTCTCTTAGCCGCCAGACGCTCGCAGTATACGAAAGTACCGTTAAGCGTAGGAGTTGAAAAAGTCTTGCTGCCCTGCTTCTGCTGTACTGTCTCCTGCTGCTTTGCGAAACGTACCTTAGGCCATTTTCTGACTGTCACAATGTTTTTCGATCTGCGCGCCAGAAGGGCAACACAGCAGTATACTGATACTTCGTCGCCGGTCTCCACAATTGTGCCGTTTTTAGTTGCCGCACCAAAAATAGCCGCAAATTCCTCATCTGAAAGCCCATGAATACCCAGCGCCAGAGTACCCTTACCCTCCTCGATCTCGCTGTCAACATTAATGCCGTCACCATAGAGATCAGTGGTATTTGACTCCACATTATCATCATATGTCATCAATCGTCTTGTAAAGCTGAGCGGCTCCCCGTAGGTTTCCGCATCCTCGCTGATCATAGGCCAGATCACAAGTCTTTCACAGTTGTAAATCGGTTTAATTCTTGCATTTCCCATAAAAATATCAAGTCCTTTCTTTTTTTAATCAGCAGTATTTGAAATCAACTGATTTCTGATAATATTTCGGATACGCGCTGCTTACGCTGTAACTTCCTCCTGCCCTTGTGAAGCCGTTTTCCAGCATCAGGGGCAGCAGTCGTTCATAGGTGCTGTCAATTGTTCCCGCATTAACAGAAATTATGTCCAGAGTAATTGTGAACTCTGTTTCTTCCTCATCTCCGTCCCCGTGCAGCTTCGGCACCTCGTAGAAGTTGTATCCGATGAAAATTTCCCCCCGGCTTTCCCCGGGATCATATACGCCATGCTTGAACGGGACGCCGACAATAGTCAGTATGCCGTCCACCAAAGCGCAGAATTGCCTGTCAACCATCCATCGACCTCCCGATCTCCTCCTCAAAAATTTCCGCGCAGGCCTCAGCAGCTTCGCCGATCTTGATATCATACCCCCGCCTGATATGCGGTGTCGGTACGATCAGACCCTTTTTAACCTTAACCTTTTTCCCGTTTCGGGTCTGCTTCATAACCGGATCCGTTCGCCCCGGACTTTCCCCGGGACGCCCGAATTCATGAACAAGCCCGACTATCCCGACGCTTTCCTTTTGCCAGTATTTACCGCCCATAGCAGTATTGAAGCAGTCCCCCTGATATCCGGTAGAAACGCTGACCGCGCCTTTTTTCCCGACCACGATCCCGCTTTTTGAAATAGCATCCGCCAGACGCCGGGACTTCCCCCGGATCAGCCTTTTCTGCTCTTCCATAACAATATCCGCCCCGGCATTGACACCCCGCCTGATAGCCTCATTAGAGCTGTCTTTCGTTGCGTCCAGTTTTTTCAATAACCCTTTCAGATCCGGCAGTGCAGACGTGAAAACCGATTCACCTGACCCAGTAGACATAGATCACGCCCCTTTGATTAATGTTACCCACACAAAAAGATCATTGACCCCCGGCGCCTGCTTGTCAATCCGGTATCTGATCCCCTTGTGCTCTGCGTAGTTGTAGCTGTCCGCCTCGATATCCCGGCGCCACAGATGAATAAAAAGATCAGCGCTCATCCCGGACACCTCGCCGGATAACTGCCTTGTAAGGCTCGGCTGCCCCACATGACAGCTGACCGCCTGACTTGACCTGATCACCTGTCCGCTGCCGTGACCATGCTGATCCTCAATCCGCATCAGCACAACCCGATCCCGGAAGGTCAGAGCATTTTTCATCCGCTCCCCTCCTCAGAATCAGGATGGGTATTTTTCAGCCTTAATGCAAAATCCAGATTTTTCATAAGGCCTGTCATCGCCGCGCCCTCTTTACCGCTCATTTCAGCAAGGCGATCTGTATACATAACAGCGGCCTTGAACACAACAGCCTGCTGTGCCGCATCATCTGAAAAATTCACTTCCCCGGTCTGCATCGTCAGGATCACCACCGCGCTCCTGATATAGGGCATCAGCTCCGCCTTCATCCCGGCATCCGTAATCCCCAGATACTCCGCCGCCCTGTCCACCAGAGCGGAATAATCAGCCATAGACAACCCCCCCCAGAAGAAAATAATAAATAATAAATAATGAATAATAAAGAATAAAGAATGGCGGCTCGTCCAGGGGCAGAAAACCACACACGCACTGCACAGCCCCTGAACCGAAAGAAGCCCCCTGCTCTCTTTATTTTTTTTTACGCCGTAATTGTGCAGTTAAGCCAGCTGGCAGCGTCAACCTGAACAAAATCCGCACGCAGATAAGCTCTGAGGAAAGTCATATCATTCTGGAATGCGCTGACACTCACTGTTTCCTCCTCACTCTCAACTGTCTGAGTATAGGAAATAGTCGCAGAATCAGAAGCCTTGATAGACATCTGCTGACGATCGAAGAGATGAACGGCCTCTTTAAGATCACCCATAATGAAAGGCATCTTTGTTTTATTATTTGCTGCCGGAGTAGAAGCAAGTACAGAGTTAGGCACCTGAATCACAGGGATCACTCTGCCCCCGAGACTGATTGCCGGAGTGCCGCCTGTGCGAGGATCATAGAAGAAGTAATCTCTGTTATTGCTGTCCTGAAGATTGCACAGATAAGCATAGCCATCATCATTGGTGTAAATCTTTGATGTAGGTGTATACGCGCCACCCAGAGTAGTGATCAGCGCCGTTCTGACATTAGCAAGGCTGCCCCCCAGAGCTGTTTCAGCCTTGTCTGTAAGGATATCAAGCACCTGGTCATTGATAGTGTCTTCACGGCACAGGGCAAAGTGCATAGCGAGCTCATTTTCGATATTTTCCGCTGTATCAGAGAAAAGTTCATTAGTCACCATGATGATACCGCCGAACTTCTTGATCTCGTAGCCGACGATCTCGTACTGAGGATTACCCACGAGAGGAATTGCCGCGCCCTCCTGAACAACAGAGAACGGAGCGCTCTGATTTTTCTTTCTGTAAGTTCTTGAACCGGTGTTGGTCTTTACGTTTACCTTTGTGATATAATTTTCAAAGCTGAAACGATCAGTCTTGTAAGCGTTAATCTTCGTCTGGATATCCTGAGGCACGGTGTAACCGCCATTTGCGGCGCTTCCCTCAGACATCAGAGACTTGTTAAGCTCATAGCTTCCGAAACGATTCCTGAACGCCTTAATAAAAGCGCTGTCCTTTTCAGGCTCACCGGAAGCCCCTGCAACAGTTTTCTTCTGCTGCTTGCTGTCATCCGGCTCCTCCACAGCGGAAAACATTTTTTCCGCCTCAAAAAGACCCTTTTCTGTCTCGTATTCATTTTTAAGCTCGCTGATTTTACCGAGCTTCTCCTTAGCCTTCTCGATCTCGCCATTCTTCTGAAGAACTCTTGCCTCACCGGTGAGACCCTTGATCTCCTCTGAGATCTCATACATCTTTTTACTGCACTTAATTTCCATAGTTATCAATCTCCCTTTCTAAATTTTCAATTTCAACATTAATCAACTGAGCCTCGAGCTCCCCGCAGTCTCCCTGCGCCCTGACCTCATCAGCATTATCGCCGCCAAAGCTCTTGACGACCCCCGCCCCGGGCTGCGCCGGGACCGCAACAAAGGATAACTCATAAACATCAGTTATTCCGTCAAGAATACGATAGCACTTTTTCCCATCGTAAACCTTCCCGGGTCTGTGCCCGCAGCCCCCTGATTCATCCCCGCAGACAGAACAGATCCGCCTGTTGCAGCAGCATCCCACACTGACCTCCTTTTTCAGGCCGGTGTCGATACTTTCGATAAAATCCTTGGTGCTGTCCAGCCTGGGAATATAAGCATAGCCTATCACCCTGCGCACATCCCCCTCAGCCTCAACCTGCGCCCTGAATATTCTCGCCGCCTGATTCTTAGCCATAGGCAGATGATCCGAAATAATCGGCTTCCCCGCATAAAGCTCCGCCATTTTATCCAGCGCATCATCGGAAAATTTTTCATAATCCCGATCCACTAAATTATCACAGCACACAACGCGAAAAGCATAAACCTCCTCCGCCTTAAGCTCCGTAAGGGACAACTGATTAATCAGCTCCAGATCCTTTTTAGTAACATCCATTTTTAACACCCCCTTTCACAGAAGAATAAAGATCACTCTTCACTCTTTTTTTCCTCCTGCCCAGCCAGAGCCTCCATGGAGTCTCTCATAACCTCACTGAGATCCTGATCCATAGCCCTCACCTCCTCCCGAAAAGCTTCCACCAGAAAACTCCCTCAGAAAACTCCCCCAGTCAGCCGCCGCAGGCGTGACGGAGAGGTTCAATAAACCGCCATCACAACACCGCTCTTCAAATACCCGGCCTTCCGGAACCGCGCCGCCTTTCGCCTGAGCTCATCCGCTGTGCGGATCAGATCCTCGCGCATCTCCCATAAGGTTCTGAGCCTTTTCTGATATAGCGGCAAAAGCCTCCTATTTTTACAGGCGTGACATTCAGCCCTGCATTTCTTTATCTGCTCCATAGTAACCCGGGCGCTTTCCAGATATTCATCCGCCCATTCATCGTAAGTCACACCTTCTCACCTCCCTTACTCATCCACCATGATTTTGCCGTCATACTGCTTCCCCGCATCCTCAACAGCGATATTGGAGCCGTTGAAATAAATGCGATCACCTCCGGATTTAGCCGGAAGATCAAGATTCCTCCGGGCTTCGTTGGGCGTGTAAATACCATTGCTGACGCCCATAGCCAGGCTTTCAAGCTGACTTTTTGTGTCGCCCCGGAGTACCGCCGCAATATTGAACTTGAAGCGGAAGCCTCTTCGCCTTTGAGAAGCTGAAAGAAGCTTGTAATTCAGCTCTTCCTCATATTGCTTGATGATATACAGCATGGTATCAGTATAAAAAGCGAGCTGCTGTGCCTCAGAGTTAGCATAACTGGATTTTTCATAATTGTTCAGATGATTAGGCTTGATCCCGAAGGCCGCCGCAATCTGTAAAGCTGAATACTTCCTCAGCTCAAGGAACTGCCCATCCGTCAATTTAATATTCAGCGGAACAATACTCGTTCCCGGCAGAAGCGGCAGGAAGGTATTTCCTCCATCACCCTTTCCGTCAGCATATTCCTGTAAAACCTTGAGGTAATTTTTCTCATAGTCCTCATTGACCAGGGATGCGCTGTCAAACTGCACAGCGGCTTTCGGCACGAAATGATTTTTATATAGCTCGTTAAGCATCTCCTGTGACATCATTGCCCCATCCAGAGACAGCCTGAGCTTGTTTCGCACCGATAAGCCCACCAGGCCAGCGAATACCACCGAGGATTTAAAGTGCAGAATATCCTCCGAAGCAAACCGGAACATTTTCCCCGAAGGGGAGCTGTAGACATAAGTAATATCATCCAGATCCGACAGCTCCCTGAGGAGATCCGTTTCAATCCTCATGCATTCCGGATCCAGCGGCCATAGCCTGACAGAAGAATCCACCGGATTTCTTTCAATGAAGGCGTAAGCATTGCCGAAATGATTGCGGTTGTTTTCCATCGCAGTCCAGAAGGTTGTAGGGGACATATATGGGTTAGGCCTGACCTTTGCGGTCTGCCATAGGGGAGAATTGAAAAGATCCACGATCCCCCCGTCATCACTGACCCTTTGCACAGCCAGAGGAAGCTTGGAAAGGCCCTCCCCTAAAACCTTAAGACATGTAAAATAAGTAACCTCCGACAGCCGATCCTCTCCCGGCTCAACTCCCAGGAACTGAAGCAGGCTGTTCATTTCAATATTCCTTCGCTCATCGAAATTTTTTTTCTTTCTCTTTTTCCAGAATTCAAACATTTTTTCTCTCACCACCCTTCACTATTTTTTAATCATTTTGAGATATCTTTCCATCTCCGCATTGATATCATATTTTTCCGGCTGTCCTTTCATACTGCAAAAATGCGCATCAATCGCAGCATCCACCGGGTCAATCCTGCTGTTCCTTTTCCCGCTTTGCTTGTCAATTTTAATTTCCTCAAAACTGTTTTCCACAATCACGGCATTCAGGAAACTGTGAGATAACAGCTCATTTTTCGGGTTGTAAAGATATTTTCCCGACTTGACAAGATACTGAATCTCACAGGTGGTATCGTTCAGCGCCCTGGCGCTCTGAGTCACACAGATCAGCGGACACCCGAATCGCTCCAGCTCCCCCAGAATACCGTCCGCATTATGAGGATCATAACCGATAGCCTTGATTTTAAGATCATACCGATTTACCATTTCCCGGAGGTCTCTGATGATGAACCCGTAGTCGTTTTTAAAGTCCAGCTCACCCCCGGTCACAGTGATAAGCTCCTGCTTTTCCCATACGTCATAGGGCGCCGTATCCGTTTCGATATGCTCCTGAAACCGTCCCCGGGGCATGTAGCTGTGACTGTCAATGAAAAACTTCCCCGGCTCAATTTCAGCCTCCACAACCCAGGAAGTGAGATCTCCGCCGCTGGAAAGGTCAAGGCCGATATAAACCGCCGCCCCCCTGATATCCTCAAGGGTAAGCCCGCAGGCGCATTCCAGCCATTTTTCACGATTTACAAATTCATTATCGGTATTGCGGTACCATATGTTTAAGGACTTGACCATAAAATCAGCCAGCTCCCCGCTCATAGCCCGCGCCGCCGCCGCATCCGTGCGGAAGGTGGCCATTTCCTCCTCAAGCCTGGGATTCTCCGGATGAAGAAGTACAGGATTAGCCTTGTACCATATGTTTTCATCAAAAGGATCGTCACCCTTGTCTATGCAGTAGATATCAATAAAAAAATCCTCAGCAGTTTCAGCCCCGCTAAGGATGTTTTGTGCATAGTTGTCAATTTCATAACAGAAGGTGTTAAGATCCGCCCCCCTGGTGGTTATCATGGTAACAAGAGTTTCAGCCAAAGCCTTTGTACCGTTATAAAGCGCCTTATAAACTTTATTATCCTTCATCTGGTGAATTTCATCCAGGGAAATGAAGGGAGACCGGAAGCCCTCATCCAGCCCCCCTTCCTTGCTCAGCGCCTCAATTGTACAATTGGTCACTAAACAAGTAATTAAATTTTTATATTCCTGGATCCTGAAAAGCTCCGAAAGCTCCGGATCCGTCAGAATAAATTTCTGCATTTCCCCCCAGGCGATTTTCGCCTGTCGTCTTTTCGTTGCCGCTGTAAAAAGTTTTCCGTATTGATATCCGCTGCATAACGCGATATAGGGGCCCCGGATGCCGTTTTTAAAGGACTTTCCGTTTTGCCTCGCCATGCTTTCATAGCTTCGCCGAAACCTCCGGTTCCCGTTAAGCTTGACCCAGCCCATAGGCACCCCTAAATCAAACCATTGATTATCATAAAGCCTCACCGGCCTGGGCTCCATACCCTCAGCGATCGTCAGAGTTTCAGCAAATCGCAGAATATCCTCACTTTTCTCCGGCTTCCATATGTAGGGGAATTCCGGCGTCCCCTGCCGCTCAAGATCCCTCAGATGCCTTTCACAGGCCAGCCGATGCAGCACCCCGCTTCCGACATTCCCCCTCACCACCTCCTCCGCATGCCTTGTCGCGCGGTCAATCACAATTCACACCACCTTTTTATAAAGCGGAGAGTGAAGTCAATCCTCCGCTCTCCGCTCTTTTCTCAATATTCCCTGAACTTCCTGCCCTGTTCCTTGTAAAGCTCCTTTGTGTGCTCAACACGTTCCTCAAGATCTTCTGGATCAAACTCAAAGCCTAAAGCCTGTAATTGTTCGTCAACATGAAACCAGATCTCCGGCCTCTGAGCCGCCTTTCGCCCGGCCTCATTCATAAGATCGACAAATTTTTCCAGCCTTTTTCCACCGAAGCCGAAATCCTGATGCAATATCAGGCACGCGATTTTAAACGTCCTCAGAATAGCCCTGTTCTGTTCCCTGGAGGATTTCTCCTTGACCTCCTCCATAATTCTTTCCACCGCATCTCTTTCAATTGCTGTCAGCGGCATTTTATACCTGGCTTTCATTTTCAACACCTCTTACCCTGATTCAGATTTTTTCCAGATTCTTCCCGACCTCTTCAACGATCCTCAGCACCTCATCAGTAGAAGCCCCGCCATCAATAACCTTTCCAAGGTGTTCAAGCAGAAGCCTGATGAGATACTTCCTGATCCGCAGAACAAGAGCGTCACTGCTGCCCCTGACGACCTTAGCGATCTCACTGTCCCCCATATCCTCAAGCGCCTCATTGACCGCATCAGCCACAACCGCCGCAGTCCTTTCAACCTCCGCAGCCTCAGGCACTTCCGCAGCCTCAGCCGAAGCCGCAGCCGCCGCCTTTACACCCGCCGAAGCCTGTGATAACTCATCCGCCGCCGCCTGATCAGCCTTCTCAGCAGCCGCCTTCTCAGCAATCTCCGAAAATGACGCCTGATCCCTGAGCTTTTTTAACTGATTACCAATTGCCGTAGTAGTCACACAAAAGCGCTGCGCCATATCCTTGTAGCTGAACCGCTTGTCCGCCATCTCAAGCAGCTCTTTATTCATTTCATCTGTCCATTTTTTAGGGTACATATTATTATCCTCCTCAATAGTATTTAATTCTCTTTCTTCCCTTCGGCGTCCGACCTCAGCCGCCGCAGCCGCCGCAGATCGCCCCGACCATAAAAATAACGATATATCCCAGAGCCTCAGCCATTTTACCCTGCCTCCAGTCCTATCAGATAATCAATGCTTACATCAAAAAAGTCCGCCATATCTATAAGGGCATAAAGCTTCGGCCCTATCTTCCCCTTGCGGTATTCCCAGATGGCGTACTCAGAGAAGCCGCTGTCTGCGGCTATTTCCCTGTCGCTTCGCTTCCCGATAAGGGAGTTGAGCCTCTCGGTAAAAATTGCCCGGCAACCGGCATCCGGCAGCCGTCTGACTGCCTCCCGCCGATCATCGATCCGGCCTGCAAGCCAATCAGCGCTAACTCCATAGCCGGCGGCGATCCTTCCCAGGTTTTCAGCCTTCGGTATGGTTTTCCCGTAAATGTAATCTTTAAGTGCATTGATATTTACTCCGGTTTTTTTCGCAGCGTCTGTATATTTCTCAAGCTCTAACAGCTCATTGAGTCGCTGCTGGAATATGCTGTTAAATCCCTTCATTTTCTTTTTTTCCTCCTGAGAGCTGCGTCATATACGGATTGTCCATTTTCAGCGCCTGCCCGCATCTCTGGCAGTAGCTCACCGCATATTTTTTCGCGCTCTTTCCGACCTCAAGCAGACAGCAGGGGCAGCTTGCAGCCCCGCCGCCGCTTGTCAATAGCTCCCTTGGCTGAGCCCTGCCCAGAGCCTCAGCGCCGAGCATCAAGGCTATTTTCTGCCGTTCCGGCAGCGCTGCCCTCTCCGGATACATCAGATTGATGAGGATAGTCCTCGCCTCTGTCACGCTTACCATTTCCATTTTATCCCCCCTCATTCAGAATCCTGATAACATCTTTCCGATAAACCCGCGTTTTTCACGGATAAACCCGCGTTTTTCCCGGATAAACCCGCGTTTTTCCCGGATAAACCCGCGTTTTTCACGGATAAACCCTCAGTCAGCTTCGCCGACAGCTCCCTCAGAGGGAGCCAGAAGCGCCTCCCTCTCAGAGGGAGGTGTCACGCCGCAGCCGTGGCGGAGGGAGTTCACACGAAGGTCTCCTTCCCCGAGAATCCTCGCCTGAAAGAACCTCTTTCAACAACCCATTTCAACGCACTAAAATAATCCCCCTTGCGAAGGATACTATTCGTATTCATCGAGCACACAACCCTGCACGCCTCAAGCTTATCCTCCTCCGAATACCGATCATCAAAAATATTCATAACAATAGTACAAGCCTGTGCCTTATTCATCGTCAGCCCCTCCTGATTCTTAACCTTGTCAATCGCCTCGAACGGAACAATATATTTTCATCCTCCCGATCAGCTCCAGACAGTCACCCTGCAATAATTTATTCATCCTCTATCCTCTCAATCAGATCATCGAACAGATAAATAATATGATCAGAATATTTGATGATCGCCGCCGCATCCGATGGATCATCCTCTGCCGCCTTTTTCTGCAGCTCCCGGAAAAACTTAATCTGATCCAGTAAAATAGTTCTCATGTCAAACTTACCTTTCTCAACAAAGTCCCCGCAGCCTATGTCAATGAATGTTTCCTCCGACTCTTCCGCCTCTTCTTTCCTGTTTCCCTCTTCCGCGAAGGAGCCAGGCTGCTGAGCCTTGCCGCTCCACCGGAATTCATGCGCAAGTACTCCGGCATTTCTCAACTCTCTGCTTGCTTCATATGCTCTGTGGCAGAACTCATCCATCTTGTATCCTGCGCAGCCTGCTGCACCCGCATACCACTGCACAAGCTGCTTATCTGAAGCTCCCAGCTCCGTGCTCTCGTCGTCCGCATCCAATACCGTCGGATGATCAGATCTTCCGGGCAGCAGCATTCTGTATATCACAGCCCTCACAGAAGCGAAGGGGACACACCTGTCGATAACATCGTCTATATTCGCCTGAATGACCCTCAGCTCCGCCGACGTCAGTGGCTGGATGCTCAGAGTTTCCACCACACTCAGCAGATCGGCGTCAACTCTCCTGCACTCAACTCCCTTGTACGTTTCCATGTACGTTTCCATGTACGTTTCCATCTGCTTTTCCTCCTTCTGCCGTTTTCCCTGTCATTCTCGCCCCGCAGTTAGGGCAGAAGCGCGTCATAGCTCCCCCCTGAGGCTCCTCGTTGCACCCGGAGCAGTAGGGATAATACCCATCGGGACAGATGATCCACTGAGCCACTTTTCTTTTTTCCACCCGGGCGGGCGGTAAGCTCTGGATAATAATTCGTGCATCTGCCATCAATGGCTTAAAGCAAGCATCCTCCCAGCATTGCGTTTCAAACCTTTTCAGCGCTTCGATCGTTTCCTGCCTGCTTATCAAATCATCACTCATTTTCTTCGCTGTTTCAGCTTTGTACAGTATCGCCGACTTTAACATCGTTCTCAATCTCCTTTAGTTTGTTTTTAATCAGCTCAAGCGTCTGTTGCCTGTCAAGGTATAAATCTTTATTATTGCCAAAAAGCTTGTATGTTTGTGCCTTTTCAAGCTCCACAATAATATACTCATACGTTTTAATATACTTTATCGCCTGATCTATCGCTATTGCATAATCTAACGGATAATTCCACTCAACCTCTGCCTTTGCAATTTTTAGCGTGTCAATTACTTCTTTACGTGTCATTTTCTTCCTCCTCCGTCAACCCTCCTGTTCTAACTCACAAAGAAACGCTATATTGCAAGCCAAGTGTGACAAGTGAGGAAGCCCGCTTTCTTCGTCAAGTCCCTGCGGGTCGTCAAGATAAGACAGAAAATGCCTGAAGGCTGCATCTATGTATCTCTGCTTTTCGACCTGCTTCCAGTTGTCCGGATCGCCGTACTTTTCCGTGCCGTACTCCCTGACCCTTGCAATATCGTAAAGGATCCTCCTTGGCACCATCGACAGCTTCGGCTTGCCTGCATCCGCTTTTGCTTCCTGCTTATTTTGCTTATTCATTTTAACCCTCCATCGTAATTAATTTACTGTAAAACAATCTCTCACTCACACAATAAATCTGCATCCGCATTCAGTGCACTTCCCGTGTTCTGTCTGCCATTCCATAGTCACGGGATTTCTGTGGTAGTATGTTTCAACGCATTTTTTCTTTCCGCATATAAAACAATTTTGCCAACCTATCTTGAACTCGGACACTTTGCTGATGTATTCTTTCATTTTATCATCAACTTGAACCGGCTCTTCACAAAGCATACACACATACTGACCTTCGGAATATATTATCGGCTCCTCGCAGTCAGGACAGCAAGGTCTTGAATATATTTTATCGCTTCTCCAGTCGTACTGTTCAAGCCATTCTGCTTTTGTTTCGCTCATTATTCATTTTCCTTCGTGTACGGTTCCGGCATAGGCATCCAAGCTGTTATAAATGTTTCTTCCCCTGTGTGTTCTTTGATATGCTCATTTTTTATTGTAGCTTCGACATATTCCTCTTCCCAACACCAAAATCTTTTACAGTCAGAGTAAACATCAACGCTCCCACATACCACTTTTGTTTCTTCGGGAAAATCTCGCCCCTCTTCGGATAATTCGTCTGTAACATCGTGCCAAGCAGGAGTATAAAGTGTAAAAATCACATACTTCATACTTGTATCCGGCAACCTCTCACTAACAGGAATCCATCTATTCGCAAAATGCCCACCGTCATGTTCCCACCGCCCCGTCTTCTGCTCAGGCTGAACGGTTGGTACTTCATTTAAAGCCTGTTCAATTCCAGTAAGCGTCATTCCTTGCTCAATGCTGGTTCTATCATATCTAACAGGATATGAATGAGCTTTTATAAAATCAATTGCCGCCTGCCTGCTTATCAGATCATCACTCATTTTTATCATCCTTTCAACCAAAAAACGTCTTAGCTATAATATCACCGTATCCTTTGTCAATGTACTGCTTTATAACCTTTTTTGCCTCCACATCATAATTAATCTTGTCTAACAATTCTTTTATTGTGCATCCGTCTCTTGACAATGCAACTATCAAGCTTGACGCTGCAAACGTGCTGTATGCAACTGGTTTCTTCTTATCCGGCACATGCCACATCACGTCTGAACAAAGCCAGCCTTTAGGAGTTTTCGGAAGTTTCGGCATTTTTTAAACCTCGTTATCACTCTCCATCTTTGCGCCGCAATTCGGGCAATAGTTATAATCATTATCTTTCGGTGTACCTTCAAGCAACATAAAAATATCTTTGCAATTTGAGCAGAACCAATCTTCGCAGTCTTTCATATATATCCACCGCCCTGTTTTCTGCTTCGACTGTATGTTTGGCATTTCGTTCAAAGCCTGTTCAATTCCGGTAACCGTCATTCCCTGTTCAATACTGGTATTATCATATCTAACAGGGTATGAATGTTCTTTTATGAAATCAATTGCCGCCTGCCTGCTGATTGTATCGTTATCCATTTTTTACCCTCCATCAATTCAGGATTGTCAAAAACATTTCCAATAACTTCATAAAGATTCGGTTTATCAAATTCAAGCACATAATTTGAACTTACTTTATCTATGTTTTTAACAATATATGCTGCAATTCCTGTAATGCCAAACTCAACAACACCAATTGCAGGCTTTCCGCTTAAATGAATTTTAACGATATCTCCCTCAAAAATCCCTGTTTCTTTTCCGTCTGTTACGCCCGTGTCCTGCCCGACGGTTTCGGGGTTAACCTTTATCTCAATGTCATATCCATCATCATCAAAGAGTGCCGCTCCTTTTTCATCAACTGGTATAATTGATGGTTCGAGTCTACCGTCAAATAGTTCGTTTTCGATGTAAAAGCCATACACCCACTCTCCATTGTCTTTGCGTTTCCCTCTGAAAAGTATCTCACGCATTATCAGCCCTCCTGTCAAAAATCACAATCATACTCGGGAACGGCGCTGAGTTTTTACTGTTTCCGAATTTTAGCCGCCCTCTCAAAAATTCTATTTTGCCCATCAAGCAAAAATCGTGAAACCATTTTGTGTCTGTTCTCGCCGGAAGAAGCATAACCACTTTGCAATTAGAGTTATATGCTTTTTCAACCCACCTGCCGATATTCCTGCCATAAGGGGGATTACACCAACAAGTGCCCTCCCATTTTTGAGAAAGACCATCAATTTCGGGTGTATAGTAATTGTTGCACTTAGCATTATCAGGAGTTGCACAAACGTCAAGCGTAAAATGATGGATAAAATCAAGGTGATCAAACAAGTCTTGCGGTGTTTCCCATAGGTCTGTTTTACTTGAAAACATTAAGTCTTTATTCACTTTTAGCCCTCCTGTTCCATCTTTCGATAAGTTTGTTGTTAATTTCGATGATTTCTGAAAACGAATTTTCCGATGGAAGCCATTCACTCCTCATAACCATATCACAGCTTTGGCATATAACATACACCCCAATAAGGGACTGTGTCTTGCCATCTACTGTCTTGAAATCGTTGTAAACATTCCCTCCGCAGAACGGGCATGGCTTTAAAATCTCGCTCATTATTTATTACCTCGCTACAAGAAATTAATACTTTTAATCGTTTCATTTTTACTCACCTATAGTCCTCTCACTCAGGACTTTTTCAGATCATAGATTCCACGGTTACAATACCCCGCCGCCTTTTTCTCAGCCTTGATAGGGTCCGGATCAAAAGCCTCCACCTGATTTCCGCACCTCATGCAATAGCAGCACGATATATATCCGGGAACCCCGATGATATTCCGTCCCTCGTGAGTGTACTGCTTCATCTCACCGCCGCAGCGCCTGCATTTCTCCAGCTTCACACAGCCTGACCTCCCTCGTTCTTGTTATCATAAAACTTTGAAAACTTATTCTTTTTTCCGCCGCTCCCCGGCTCACTCTTACCGGCACCAGGCGGCAGAGTAATTTTACCTCGCGCAGTCACCGTCATTCCCAGCACCCCCGCGCATTCCTGACACTTCTTGAAAGCATCCCCCCGGAGCTTCTCATACCGCTCAAGCGTATTACTGAGCTTGCAGATCCTATCATCCGTTCCCGAATCCGCCGCCTCCATCTCAACGCTCTCCCTGATCAGCTTTTCAACCGCCGCCGTCAGCTTCCTGACGATCCGCCCGTACTTCTCCCAGTCGTCCTGACAGACAATGTACCTACCCAGAACATCACAGTCAGCATCACTTAAGATCTTCATTTCAACCAGCGCCTCAGCCAGTTCGTCAAACCTCTTCTTCTGCCTCGCCGATAAAAACCCCGGCGCTGCAATTCTATCAGCCACCACCGGCACTTCCGCACTAAGCCTCTCCGCCACAACCTCCTTCGTCAGATGGTGCGACTTTCCCTTAGCCTGGATCAGCGCCACCGGCTCTCTATTTCTTCCCATTTCTTCCCCTCCTTCAAAAAGCATAAATAAACGGATTTTTTACTGCGCTGCTG
>JAFOBC010000030.1 GCA_017382015.1 Clostridia bacterium | reverse complement strand
CATCAAAACCGTCGGCGACGATATTGTCATTACGGGCGGCGAAAAACGCGGAACTCTCTATTCCGCCTACACCTTCCTGGAGGAATATTTCGGGTACCGCAGATTTACCCCCGACCTGACGGTCATCCCCGAAGCGGAAGCGCTGCTTGTACCTGCAGAAATTGATTATTCTTACGTTCCGCCCTTTATGTATAGACAGACCGACTGGTATCCCGGCAGCAACAGCGAATACAAGGTATCAAACCGACTCAACAACGGCACTATGGCAGGCTCTGCAGGCGGCGGTGTTGAATACGCAGGCCCGTTCTGCCACACGTTTTCAAGCCTTGTGCCGACTTCACTTATCGAAACTGAACCCGAGCTTTTTGCACTTGGCGTTCAGAACGGCGAAAGAACAACGGATCAGCTTTGTCTGACAAATCCGAAAACTCTTGAAATAGCTACAGCTACAGTTCGTGAGTGGTTGGCTGATAATCCTGACGCCGCATTTGTTTCCGTAACACAGAATGACAACTCCAACTACTGTGTGTGCGAGGAGTGCGCAAAGATTGACGCCGAGGAAGGCAGCCACTCCGGCACGATGATTCGTTTTGTCAACGCAATCGCTGACGATATAAAAGAGGATTATCCCGATGTGCTTGTCGATACCTTTGCTTACACCGACGGTTACACAAGACAGGCCCCGAAAATCACCGTACCCAGAGATAACGTTGTAATCCGCCTTTGTTCGATTGAGTGTAAGTTTTCCGCCCCTATGGACAGCGGCTATTCCGAGGACAACGAGGAGTTTCTGCAAGACCTTAAGGACTGGGCTGCAATAAGCGACCACCTTTTCGTTTGGGACTATACAACCGATTACAACAGTTTGCTCAGTCCGTTCGGCAACTTCGGTTCACTCCAACGCAACCTCCAGATATTTGCAGAGAACGATGTAATAGGTGTATTTGAGGAAGGTGCAAGCGGCACGGCTGCCAACGGCGAATTTGCAGAGCTTCGCTCTTATATGCTTTCGCGCCTTATGTGGGATCCTTATCAGGATGCCGATAAGCTGATGTACGATTTCTGCAAAGCCTACTACGGTGCAGGCTATCAGCACATAATTGATTTCATAAACGGTATTGACGAAAACAACGGCTTCGGCTTCAATATAATTCAGTATTGGCTCATCTTCCCCGAACACGTAGATATGGAATACGGTATGGGTTGCTTTGACAAATACTACTCTATGAGTGTTCTTAACATCGACAACAAAACACTCAAAGAATATGATAAGCTGTGGGAAGATGCTGTCTCCGAGGCACAGACCGAGTGGCAAAAAGAAAACGTAAAGCGGTCACAGATTTGCTGGCGATACTGGAAAGCAAACTTCAAGCGCGGTGAATTTTCCGCCCTTAACGAATCAAAGCGAATTGCGGAAAACGAAAAGCTCTACAACGATTTGTTGCATTTCAATATTTCATCGCTTATGATTGCCAACGCAAGACATACAGGTCGCCTTACCGATACCCCCGATTTCAAAGCCGTACCTGCAGAATGGGTTAAAAGCAAATAAAGATTAAATTAAAAACCGGTGCACGGGCGTGGGCGTTTCCGTGCACCGATTTCTTTTTATCAAACGCAGGGTTGCAGGCATAGTAATTCTTGCTGTCGGGTTTATCCGTAACAAAACCAAACCACGTCCGTTTTTTCATTTTGAATTGCTTGAAAATATTTGCCCAATCGGTTTACACAGTTGCAGTAACAACAAACAAGCAAGCAGTAAAAATACTGCTTGCTTGTTTTGTTTGCGATAATTGCGAATTGGTTTCCCGGAGGGGGTAATGTAGTATTGAATGAGTTTGAAGTAAGATATGTACCGTGTAGTTTCAATCCCCCAGAGGGGGTAATGTAGATTTTTTCTGGAAGTTACAAAAAAGTGACGATACTTATAAAGTTTCAATCCCCCAAAGGGGGTAATGTAGAAAAAATTTTTACTTGCAAGGGGGGAACTCTTTTATGTTTGTTTCAATCCCCGGAGGGGGTAATGTAGTCAATAACACTGAAGATATCCGCGATTCAATAGCTGTTTCAATCCCCCAGAGGGGGTAATATAGATGGCAAAAACTGCAACAGAGATCCTTGAAATTATGGAGTTTCAATCCCCCAGAGGGGGTAATGTAGCGATTTCTTTAATTCAGATGGTAAGAGTAACACAACGTTTCAATCCCCCGGAGGGGGTAATGTAGATATAAAAAATATTGGTTCAGATGATTCGGTTGTGGATATTAGTTTCAATCCCCCAGAGGGGTAATGTAAATTAGATAATGGAGAATAGAGAATAAATAATAGATAGTTTAGCAAGCGGTGAATCACTGCTTGCTTTTTTGTTTGCGAAGATTGCGAATCAGTTTCCCCAGATGGGGTAATGTAGAAAAAGAAAGAGGAGTTAACTATGACATTTACAGAATACAGTTTCAATCCCCCAGAGGGGGTAATGTAGCAAAATAATGCCGAAAGGCGAAAAGGAGATAAAAGTTTCAATCCCCCAGAGGGGGTAATGTAGACAAAGAATTATAGCATAACCTTCTAACAAGATTGTTTCAATCCCCCAGAGGGGGTAATGTGATATTT
>JAFOBC010000265.1 GCA_017382015.1 Clostridia bacterium | reverse complement strand
CCAGCGATTGCGGAGCAATGGAGCCTGAGGAGCTTGCGCACGCTCTTTATATCGGTGGCTACAGCGGATGTGTGCTGACTAATCATTTTTATTGGGGTAATACGGGCATTGGTCGTAATCTGCCGTGGGAAAAATTTGTCAGTCTTTTTGCGGACGATTACTACCGTGCCGTCGAGGCTGCAAAAGAGTGGGATATTGATATTATTTTCGGCCTTGAGGAGCATATCGGCTCAGGCTTGGAAATTCTTTGCTACGGCATTACGCCCGAAATTTTGCTTGCTCATCCCGAGCTTTGCGAAATGGGTGTTGAGCGGTGGCACAGCGTTATGGGCAGTTGCGGGGGTCTTTGTATCCAGGCTCATCCTTTCAGGAGCGTGTGGTATATAGATTCGCCGGGTCTGTTGGATAAAAAATATATTGACGGATTTGAAGTGTATAATGCCTGCAACTGTGAAGAAGATAACAATAGTGCGCTTTCCGCTTTCGGAGAAAATCTCGATATGATAGTTGTCAGCGGAGCGGATGCTCACACCACAGCGATGCTCTGTATCGGCGGAATCGAAGCCGAACAACGTATACGCACGGGTAAAGAGCTTGTCAGTGTTCTTCGTTCCGGAAAATATAAGATTCTCAAATAAAAAAGCTCAGCTGAATTTCTCAGCTGAGCTTTTGCTTTTTATCTGTACGGCGTGCGTACGTTTATCATTCTGAAATCGACAGGGGTTGTATCGCGGTTAATCCTGTAAACGCTGAAAACAACGCCCATTGCAATATAGATGCAAAGGTTTGACGATCCGCCTGCGCTCATAAACGGCAGCGTGATGCCGATACAGGGCAGGAGCATAAGGCACATGCCTATGTTGACTATTACCTGCGAAGCAATCATTGCGGCAACGCCGATGCACATCATTCTGCCGGGGTTGTCGTTGGACATCTGTGCAACTTTGATTACTCGGAATACAATCAGAAGGAAGAGCAGGATTACTGCAAGGCATCCGATAAATCCGAGCTCTTCACCGAAAACGCTGAGAATCATATCGTTTTCAGCTTCGGGTACAACGCCGTTCTGCGTGTATGCACCTTTAAAAAGACCCTCTCCCGTAAATCCGCCTGAGCCTATTGCGTTTTTACCCTGAAGCTGCTGATAGATGATATCAGAGTATGATTCGGGGTAAATCAGGGCGAGGAATCTGTCACGCTGAATATCGTTGAAAACCTTGACCCACACGAGTGGGAAGGCGGCGATAACGGTAAGCAAAGCAATTGCAAAATAACGCAGCTTGATGCCTGCCATAAACATCATAATTGCAAAAATCATCAGGAAAACGAGGGCGGAACCCATATCGCCCGTGATTACGACAAGCAGTGTCGGCACTGCGCCGTGTGCACACAGCAGGAGTATGTTAAGCACTTTGTCCAGCTTGTCGCTGGCCAGTTCGATATTAACCGAGAACGTTATGATGAAAGCGATTTTCAACAGCTCTGACGGCTGGAAGTAGATGCTGAAGCTTCCTATCCGGAACGGAAGCCAGGTGATAACGTCGCTTCTTTCGCTCGGGCCTGTACCCCATATGAACAAAGCAAGCATCAGTGCAACCGAGGCGCCTGCGACAAAAGGCCACAGCTTCAGTATAACTTCATAATCGATTGCCGAAATGACAAGGCAGATGATTATACCGACCACGACGGCGGCAATCATAACAATTGTGTCACGCGCAATAAACTGTCCGTCTTCAAGGCTGAATCGTGTTGCGCTGAAAACGGCTATAATTCCTGCAACCGAAGCGGCGATACAAAGCGCCAGCAGATATAAGTCGGTTTCTTTCAGGAATTTTCCTGCATTTCGCATTACATCACCTCACGTTTTGAGAAAATACTGTAGATATTATATCTCAGCGGCAAAAAAATTACAAGTAATACTTTATATATTTGACACGTTGTGTTATAATCTATCGGATAAAGGGTGAGAAAGTATGAAGAAAAGTATAATTGTCAACAGTTCAGAGGCTACGCATAAGCTTGGTATGTCTCTCGGCGCGGTTGTGCGCCGGGGTGACGTTATTGCTTATTTCGGCGGTCTCGGAATGGGCAAAACCACTTTTACAAGGGGCATTGCCGAAGGTATGGGGCTGGATTGTCACGTCAGCAGCCCTACTTTTGCTATTGTCAATGTTTACTACGGTTCGCCCAAGCTCTGCCACTTTGATATGTACCGTATTGACGGTTGGGACGATTTGTGCACTACGGGCTTTTTCGAATATCTCGAGGATGATGCGGTGCTCGCTGTTGAATGGAGCGAGAATATAGAAAACGTTCTGCCGGAGAATACGCTTTTTGTAACGATAGAAAAAGGCGAAACCGAAACGGACAGAATTTTTACCTTTGAGGGGGATGAGCGGTTTGAAAATATTGGCGATTGAAAGCTCGGCTGTCAGCGCAAGTGCGGCTGTGTCGGATAACGGCAGAATTGTCAGCGAAAACTTCATAAACGCAGGTTTGACTCATTCTCAGACACTTATGCCTATGGTTAAGAACTGTATGGATACGGCGGGCGTTTCGCTTGATGATATCGACCTTGTTGCGGTTGCTCAGGGGCCCGGTTCGTTTACGGGCATACGTATCGGCATTGCCGCGGCAAAGGGTATAGCTTTCGGCGGCAAGGAGTGTTGCGGCGTATCGACGCTTGAGGCGATGGCATATATGCTCAGCGGAATCAACTGTGTTGCGCTGTGCGTTATGGATGCACGTTGCTCGCAGGTGTATATGGCAATGTTTGATTGCGGCGAAAAGGTTGAGCGTCTTTGCGAGGATAAGGCGATTATGATTTCCGATTTGCCGGAAATGTTAAAAAATTTAAAAAAAGACGTAATTATACTTGGCGACGGAGCCGAGCTGTGCTATAATTATTTGAATAGCATCTGCGATGGTGTCCGTCTTGCCCCTGCTTCGTGCAGGTATCAGCGCGCATCAGGCGTTGCTCTTGCGGCAGAATATGCCGGCTTACAGCGCGTTGCGGCAGATAAGCTTAGCCCCGTCTACCTGCGTGTGCCGCAGGCAGAGCGTGAACTGAAAAAGAAAAGGAGTGCTGAACAATGATAGCATTGGGAGCTGACCACGGCGGCTACGAACTTAAAGAAGCAATCAAAAAACACCTCGACGAAAAAGGTGTGGAATATCGAGATTTCGGTACTTTTACAGGTGAAGCAATCGATTACCCGATTATTGCCGAGAAGGTTGCGCTTGCAATTACAGGCGGCGAGTGCGAGAGGGGAATCCTCTGCTGCGGTACGGGTGTGGGTATATCCATTGCCGCAAATAAAGTCAAGGGTATCCGTTGCGCTTGCTGTTCAGACTGCTTCAGCGCACATTTCACAAGGCTTCATAACGATGCCAACATTCTTGCAATGGGCGGCAGAGTTATCGGTGCAGGTCTTGCGTGTATGATGGTGGATACCTTCCTCGAAACTGAGTTTGAGGGCGGCAGACACGCACGCAGGGTAGATCTTATCACAGAAATCGAAAACAAAAACTAAATCTGAATCAATATAAACAGAAAGGAAGTGTACGGACAATGAAGGTTGTTCTTAAGCAGGATGTAAAAGGTCTCGGCAAGAAGGGTGAGCTTGTAAACGTATCTGACGGTTATGCAAGAAATTTCCTCTTCGCAAGAAACCTTGCTTCCGAAGCAAATGCACAGGCTATGTCCGAACTTAAAAATAAAGAGCAGGCGGAGAAATACCGCATCGAAACAGAAACGGCAAACGCCAAGGCTGATGCCGCTAAAATGGAAGGCAAAACAATTAAGCTTACAGCCAAAGCCGGTCAGAACGGAAAGCTTTTCGGTTCTGTTACAGCTAAGGAAATTGCCGCACAGCTCGAGAAGGAGCTTGGCGTAAAGGTTGACAAAAAGAGGCTCGATGTTGATGATATCAAGTCTTTCGGCACTTATCCCGTAACCGTTAAGCTCAACCACGGCGTAAAGGCTTCATTCTACGTTCAGGTCTGCGAATAATTAACTTTTGAGTGAAAGGAGGGTGCAGTGTGGAACTCAGCACTCAGACCAACTATGACGGTATGAATATGCCATACAGCCTTGAGGCGGAGCAGGCAGTGCTTGGCTCTATCCTCAAAGACCCACGCTGTATGCCTACCGTTCAGACAATACTCAGAGCAGAGCATTTCTATTTGCCCCAGCACCGTTCGATTTATACGGTGATGATACAGCTCGATACAAACACTCAGCCGATTGATCCGCTCGTTATTCTTGAGCATCTCAAGAAGGATGGTGTGTACGACGATGCAGGAGGCAAGAACTATCTCTATCAGCTTGCCCAGTCTGTTCCGTCTGTGCAGAATGTTGACAGCTATGCCAGAATTGTGCGCGAGAAATATTATAAGCGCACACTTATCACAACGGCGCGTGATATTATTGATAGCTCGATGAATGAGGATAACTCGGCAGATCTGCTTCTCGATTCAGCCGAGCAGAAGATATACAACATCCGTCAGGGCAGAAGCTCTGAAGCTCCCTCGAGGGTGGATGACGTTATCAACAATGAGGTTCTCGAAAAGCTCAGGATTATATCCGATCCCGTTGAGCGTGAGAAGCATAAAGGTGTCCCTTCGGGATTCGCTTTGCTCGACAAATATATTTCAGGTTTCAACAAATCCGACCTTGTAATTATCGGCGCTCGTCCCGGTATGGGTAAAACCAGCTTTGCGCTCAACCTTGCGCGTAATATGGCTGTTGTCGGCGGCAAAAAGATTGTTATGTTCTCGCTTGAAATGACCAAGGCACAGCTTGCTGAGCGTGTGCTTGCAACGGAGGCGAGAGTTGACGTCAAAAAGATGCGTTCGGGCGAATTTGACGATAACGACTGGCAGCGTATAGGTGTTGCCGTCGGCTCGCTTGCCAATTGCAACCTCTTTTTTGACGATACGTCGACAATCACCGTTCCCGAGATGAAGGCGCGTATACGCCGCATGCGCGATGTTGATGCGGTTGTCGTAGACTATCTCGGTCTTCTCAAATCAGATAAGAATTTTGAAGGTCAGCGTGTTCAGGAGGTTTCCGATATCACAAGAAACCTCAAGCTCATGGCAAAAGACCTCAACATACCCGTTATAGCCTGTTCACAGCTGGCCAGAGTTACGGAAGGCAGAGGCAAGTCTCATAAGCCTATGCTTGCTGACCTTCGTGATTCAGGTTCTATCGAGCAGGATGCCGATATCGTTCTTATGCTTTACCGTCCGTTCTACTATATTAACGAAAAGGACGGCCCTCTCAGCGAGGAAGATCTTGCAAAGAAAAATGAGGCGGAGCTTATAATAGCAAAGAACAGACACGGTCCTCTCGAAACAGTGCCGCTCCACTGGAACGGTGCATTCACTCTCTTCTCAAATGCGGAGAAAACTCGTAATGAACCATAAAGTCAAACAAACAATAGAGCGTCATCATATGCTTGTTCCGGGGGATACCGTTCTGGTAGCCCTCTCGGGCGGGGCTGACTCGATGGCGCTCCTTACTGTTTTATATGAGCTGAAAAACGAATATTCGCTGAGCCTTAAAGCGGCTCATTTCAACCACGGTATACGCGGTGAAGAAGCGATGCGCGATGAAAATTTCTGCGTAGAAGTTTGCCGCGGAATGGGTGTTGAACTGTTTGTCGGCAGAGCAGATATTCCCGCTCTGGCACAGCAGACCGGTGTCGGCGTTGAAGAGTGCGGCAGACGCGAGCGATATGCTTTTTTTGCTGAGGTTGCTCCGGGGGCAAAGGTTGCAACCGCTCATACGCTTTCCGATTGTGAAGAAACGTTTTTGTTTAACCTCGCCAGAGGTTCTTCGCTCAGAGGGCTTACTTCAATCCCGCCGGTCCGTGATAACATAATCCGTCCGTTGATTGATTGTTCCCGCACGGAAATTGAAGCATATTGTGAGCAAAAAGGAATACGCTATGTTACGGATAGTACAAATCTGTCCGACGAATATACAAGGAACAGAATCCGACATAAAATCGTTCCGGAGCTTAAATCGCTCAATCCCGCTTTCGATTCAGCTTTTGCAAGGTGTGTGGAAGCGCTGCGTGAGGATGAGGAGCTGTTGAATACGCTCAGCTCTGCCGCTCTCGAACGTGCTGCCGTGCCGCAAGGCTATCTTGTTGAGCCGATTTCTGTGTTGCATTCTTCGCTCAGACGCAGGGCGGTTGCTCAGATTATTTTCAGCCTGAGCGGCGAAAGGGCACAGGCTCACCATATCGATGCGGTTTGCTCGATTCTTTCAAGCGGCGGCGATACTCAGGTTTGCGGCGGTGTTTCGCTTCGTGTTGCCGGAGGAGTGCTTTGCAAAGTTGCTGTTGATTGCGGCGAGTGGAGCGTTGATGCGGTTCAAGGCGTTAACAAATTGCCTGTCGGAACTGTGAAAATCACATTTTACTGTGAAAAAAGCGAAAAAATGCTTAAAAATTTTAATAATATGCTATTGGATAATGCAATAAACTATGATAGAATAAATGGTAAGCTGATTTTCAGTTCCATTCGTCAGGGTGATAAAATTCGTCTGCGTGGCAGAGGTGTCACCAAACCATTGCGACGGATTTTTAACGAGATGCACGTTCAGCCCGAACTTCGTCACAGCGTACCCGTATTGCGCGACGATGAAGGTGTGCTGTGGGTGTACGGTGTCGGCGTTGCGGAAAGAGCGGCTGTTGATGAAAGCGTCAGCAACGCGCTTGTGCTGAGCTTCGAACAGTAACCGTGGCTTCGGCCGATGCTGTCATAACTGATTTTCAGTAAAACAGAAATATCCCAAGCATTTGCTTTGTCTAATATTAAGGAAGGAGAAATAAGATGGACGCAAATAAGAAAAAGAAACTGCGCACGGCGCTTATATATCTGATTGTTCCCGTACTTGTTATCGGTGCCGTGTTCTATTTCGCAACTTCATCTTCAAAAAGTGCGAAAACCCAGTACTACGAAATTGTGGCTAAGTTTGAGGCAGGCACAATTACAGAGTACACACTTAATCTCAGCTCAGGATTGCTCGTGTATATGGAGGAGGGCAACAATGTTCCTCAGGAGTACACCGTTCCCAATGTTTCAATTTTTGTGGAGGATGTTCACCCGATAGTTACCGAGCATAACAAAAACAATGCAGACGCGCCTATTAAGTTCGACTATGAGCGAGGCGGCGAGAATTCATGGCTGCTCAACGTTCTGCCTACTTTTGTGCTGATGCTCGTGCTCGGCGGAATTATGTTCATTATGGTTCGCCGTATGGGTCAGAGCTTCAACAACGAAAACAACAAAACACTCAGCTTCGGTAAAGCACGCACAAAGAATGCCAAGGATGAAAAACGCAAGGCAAAGTTTGAAGACGTTGCAGGTGCAGATGAAGAGAAAGAGGAGCTTGCAGAAATCGTTGAGTTCCTCAGAAATCCCGCTAAGTTCAACGAGCTTGGTGCAAGAATTCCCAAGGGTGTGCTTCTTGTAGGCCCTCCCGGTACGGGTAAAACTCTTCTTGCAAGAGCTGTCGCCGGTGAGGCTGACGTTCCTTTCTTCTCAATTTCCGGTTCGGATTTTGTTGAGATGTACGTCGGTGTCGGTGCTTCACGTGTGCGTGACCTTTTTGATCAGGCTAAGAAGAATTCACCCGCAATCATCTTTATCGATGAGATTGATGCCGTAGGTCGTCACAGAGGCGCAGGTATGGGTGGCGGTCACGATGAACGTGAGCAGACACTTAACCAGTTGCTTGTTGAAATGGACGGTTTCGGTGCAAACGAAGGCGTTATCATCATCGCTGCAACAAACCGCCCTGATATCCTTGATCCGGCTCTTCTCCGTCCCGGCAGATTTGACCGTCAGGTAACAGTCAACTATCCCGATCTCGTCGGCAGAGAAGCTGTGCTCAAGGTTCACGCAAAGGGCAAGCCGCTCGGCCCCGATGTTGACCTTGCGGTTATCGCACGCTCAACGGCAGGCTTTACGGGTGCTGACCTCGAAAACCTCCTCAACGAGGCTGCTCTTCTTGCTGCAAGAAAGAACAAGAAGGCAATTACGATGAGCGAGATTGAGGAAGCAACAATCAAGGTAGTTGTCGGTACAGAGAAGAAGTCTCATAAGATGACCGATAAAGAAAAGAAGCTGACCGCTTACCACGAAGCAGGTCACGCTGTTGCAACCTTTAACCTCGAATCTCAGGATCCCGTTCACGAGATTTCAATTATCCCCAGAGGTATGGCAGGCGGCTACACGATGTCCATACCCACAGAGGACAGAAGCTATACAACAAAGAACGATATGCTTGATAACCTCGTAACTCTCCTTGGCGGACGTGTTGCAGAGGCACTCATACTCGGCGATATTTCAACGGGCGCTTCAAACGATATTCAGCGTGCAACAGAGATTGCAAGAGGTATGATTACAAAGTACGGTATGAGCGATGAGCTCGGCCCGATTGCATTTACCTCAGGCAATAACGAGGTCTTCCTCGGCAGAGATTACGGTCAGACACGTAACTACTCCGAGAAGGTTGCAAGCTCAATAGATGAAGAGATTAACGCCATCATTACCGGCGCTTACAAGCGCTGTGAAAACATTCTTGAGACTGATATTGATAAGCTCCATGCTGTTGCTCAGTATCTCATCGAGAATGAAAAGATGAACGGTGAAACGTTCAAGGCTGTTATGACAGGCACTTACGGTGTGGCCGATGAGCCTGTTGCCGACGAACAGACAGAAGAATAATATTCAAGCTTTGCCGGCACTCCTTTTATGGTGGTGTCGGCAAACTGCGGTATAAAGAGAGGTAACCAGATGCCTAAAAAAGCGGAATACGGAGTAGAAAGTATAACCTCACTCAAGGGCGCAGACCGTGTGCGTAAGCGCCCCGGAGTTATATTCGGTTCAGACGGACTTGAGGGTTGCGAACACTCTATTTTTGAAATCATCTCAAACTCTATAGACGAAGCGCGTGAGGGTCACGGCGATAAAATTATAGTCACCCGTTTTACGGATGGCTCTGTTGAAGTGCAGGATTTCGGTCGCGGTATCCCTGTTGATTACAACCCGAAAGAGAAAAAGTTCAACTGGGAGCTTGTTTTCTGCGAGCTTTATGCCGGCGGTAAGTACGATACCAACGATGGCGGCAGCTATGAGTATTCGCTCGGTCTCAACGGTCTCGGTCTTTGTTCAACCCAGTATGCTTCCGAGTATATGGAGGCTGAAATAAAAACGGGCGGCTACCGCTATGAGCTTAAATTCAAAAAGGGTAAGCCCTCAGGCAAGATGCTCAAAGAGGAGTACGCCAAGCGCGATACGGGCACACGAATCAAATGGAAGCCCGACCTTGACGTATTTACCGATATTGCAGTGCCGCTTGATTACTTCCAATCAATGCTCAAGCGCCAGTCAATCGTTAATCCCGGTGTGCGTTTCGTTCTCCGCAACCAGAAGGGTAACGCAAACTCCTTTGAAACATTTGAGTATCTTTACGAAAACGGTATAAAGGATTACGTTGATGAGCTTGGCGGAGATACCGCAATCAGCCAGACTCAGCTCTGGACTGCAGAACGTGTCGGCCGCGACAGAGCAGACCAGAAGGACTATAAGCTCAAGATAAACGTAGCTCTGCGCTTTTCCAACAAAACTCAGCTCAAGGAGTATTACCACAACTCAAGCTGGCTTGAGCACGGCGGTGCTCCCGATAAGGCTGTAAGAAGCGCCTTTGTTTCGCAGATTGATGCTTATCTCAAGCAGAGCAATAAGTATACCAAAACCGATTCAAAGATAAGCTTTCAGGATATTGAGGATTGTCTGATTCTTGTTGTATCCTCTTTTTCATCACAGACTTCCTACGAAAACCAGACAAAGAAATCAATCACCAATAAGTTTATTCAGGAGGCTATGACCGATTTCCTGCGTAAACAGCTTGAAATATATTTCATCGAAAATAAGCTCGAAGCCGAAAAAATCTGTGACCAGGTGCTTATCAATATGAGAAGCCGTGTCAAGGCAGAGAGCACACGACAGACAATAAAGAAAAATCTGCAGACAAACAACGATATGGCTAACAGAGTGCAGAAGTTTGTTGACTGCAGAAGCAGAGACGTCAGTATGCGCGAGCTGTTTATCGTTGAGGGTGATTCTGCTTTGGGTGCTTGTAAGCAGTCGAGAGACTCTGAGTTCCAGGCAATAATTCCTGTCAGAGGTAAGATTCTCAACTGTCTCAAGTGTGAGTATGACAGAATTTTCAAGAGCGATATCATCACAGATCTTATCAAGGTTCTCGGCTGCGGAATCGAGGTCAAGGGCAAGGCTGCCAAAGATTTGTCTACCTTCAATCTCGATAATCTGCGCTGGAATAAGGTCATTATTTGCACCGATGCCGACGTTGACGGCTTCCAGATCAGAACGCTTATCCTTACAATGATTTACCGCCTTATGCCTACCCTTATCGAAAAGGGCTATGTGTTTATTGCGGAATCACCTTTGTATGAAATAACTTATAAAGACCAGACCTGGTTTGCTTACACCGAAAAAGAAAAGGCAGACGTGCTCACTGAGCTTGAGGGCAAGAAGTTCACAATCCAGCGTTCAAAAGGTCTCGGCGAAAACGATGCGGATATGATGTGGCTCACCACAATGAATCCCGCAACACGCCGCCTCATCAAAATCGAGCCTGATTTTGCAGAGGCAATGGCAGAAAAATTCGATCTCCTGCTTGGCGATAACCTCGCAGGCAGAAAACAGTATATTGCAGAAAACGGTCACCTCTATATTGATATGGCCGACGTAAGCTGAGAAAGGGGAGTGTGTTTAGTTGGCAAAGAAAAAGACTGAAAAACAGCCGAAGTCTGAAGTTAATCCGAATGCACACATCCTCGGTGCGGGTGAGGTTGTAAACCAGCGTATTACAGAAACGCTTGAGGTCAACTATATGCCCTACGCGATGAGCGTTATTATGTCCCGTGCAATCCCTGAGATTGACGGTCTCAAGCCCGCTCATCGAAAGCTTCTCTATACAATGTATAAGATGGGTCTGCTCAACGGCTCAAGGGTCAAGTCTGCTAATATTGTCGGTCGCACAATGCAGCTCAACCCCCACGGTGATGCAGCTATTTACGATACGATGGTGCGTCTCTCACGCGGTTATGAGGCCTGCTTCATCCGCTTGTTGATTCTAAGGGTAACTTCGGTAAGGCTTATTCACGCGATATGATGTGGGCCGCCTCCCGTTATACCGAGGCGAAGCTTGAGTCGATTTGCTCCGAGCTTTTCGGCGATATCGATAAGGATACCGTAGATTTTGTTGACAACTACGATAACTCTATGAAAGAACCTACGCTTCTGCCTGTCTCTTTCCCGAGCGTGCTTGTCAATGCTAACACAGGTATTGCTGTCGGTATGGCAAGCTCAATTTGTTCGTTTAACCTTGAAGAGGTCTGCAACACCGCAATTGAGCTTATCAAAGACCCTGATTTTGACGTTTCTGAGATAATCAAAGCTCCCGATTTTATCGGCGGCGGTCAGATTATCTATAACCGTGAAGAGATGGACAGCGTAATTCAAAACGGCAGAGGCAGTATCAAGGTCAGAGCAAAGTATAAATACGATAAATCCAACAACTGTATAGATGTTTTTGAAATTCCGCCTACCACAACAGCGGAAGCAATAATCGATAAAATAATCGAAAAGTTCAAAGCGGGTTCACTTAAAGAAATAAGTGATGTGCGCGACGAAACCGATAAAAACGGTCTTAAAATCACAATTGACCTCAAGCGTGGCATTGACCCGGATAAGCTTATGCTCAAGCTTTATAAGCAGACTCCGATGGAGGATACCTTCTCCTGCAATTTCAACGTGCTTAGTGCAGGTATGCCTCAGGTGCTCGGTGTAAAAAATCTTCTCCTGGAGTGGATTGCTTTCCGTACCGAGTGTGTGCGCCGCAGAACTTTCTATGAACTGCAGAAATGCCGCGATAAGCTGCATCTGTTGCAGGGTCTTCAGAAGATACTTCTTGATATTGACAAAGCTATCAGTATCATCCGTAATACCGAGGAAGAAAAAGAAGTTGTCACCAACTTGATGATAGGCTTCGGTATTGATGAGATTCAGGCTGAGTACGTTGCGGAAATTAAACTCCGTCACCTCAACCGCGAGTATATCATCAAGCACACCAAGGATATCGAAAGCCTTGTTGAAACAATAAAAGACCTTGAAGAAATCCTTGCAAAAGGTCAGCGCGTCAAGAAGATAATCATCAGCGAGCTTCAGGCTGTTGTTAAAAAATTCGGCAAGCCCAGACGTAGTGAGATTATCTATCAGGCTGATATCGATGAGGGAGAGGCAGAAGAGCCCGTATCGAACGAACCTGTTCATATCTTTGTCTCCCGCGAAGGTTATTTCAAGAAGATTACTCCGCTTTCACTTCGTATGAGCGGTGAGCAGAAGGTCAAGGAAGGCGATGAGATAATCGCAACCTACGACACGACAAATGATGTTGAGCTGCTCTTCTTTACGAATAAGAATCAGGTATATAAGGCCAAGGCTGATGATTTCGAGTTCACAAAGGCAAGCGCACTCGGCGATTATGTGCCTTCAAAGCTCGATATGGAGCCTGAAGAAACTGTCGTATATATGGCTTTGCTCAAGGAGTACAGCGGCAATATGCTCTTCTTTTTTGAAAACGGCAAGGTTGCCAAGGTCGATATGTCTGCATATGCAACAAAGACCAACCGCAAAAAGCTTATCAAGGCATACTGTGATAAGTCCCCGCTTGTTTCGGCGCTTTACCTTCAGCAGGATGCTGAGCTTGTGCTTATCTCAAGCGCAGGCAGACATCTGCTTTTCAATACAGCTGTCATTGCTTCAAAAACGACGAAGGATACTCAGGGCGTTGCTGTGTTAACTCTCAAAAAAGGTCAGCGTCTTATGACTGTCAGAATGTACGTTGAGGGCGAGTTTGCAAAACCCTACCGCTACCGCACCAAGAATCTTCCTTCGACAGGTGCTCTGCTCAGCGCAGAGGACAGCGGCGAGCAGATGACACTTATATAATCAGATTTATGTAACTGTTAAAGCAGGCTTCCCCGCTGTTAACAGCTGACGGGGAAAGCCGGCCGCAAACGCAAAATTAAACCGTAACTTTGTCCGTCTACAGTATTTTTACCCGTGTGTTTTTGCATATGCGTTGCAATTATTTCCATATATTTTGCTGAATTTTCAAAAAAGTGTTGCAAAATCAGATTGTTTATGTTAGAATACTCGAGTATCAAAACGGAAAATGTTATATCTATCTAAAAAGAAAGGGTAAATCGCTCTGCTTTTGCAGACGTTATGGTGGTTATTATGGCATGGTATGAAATCGTATTCGGCGCAGTTCTTGTTGTTCTTTCAATCGTAGTTACTGCACTTGTTCTCCTTCAGGAGGGTAGCTCACAGGGTCTTTCCGGTGCAATCGCCGGCGGCGCAGAAACATTCTTCGGCAAGAACAAGGGCCGCACAATGGAAGCTAAGCTTGTTAAGCTCACAAGAATTCTTGGTATCAGCTTCTTTGTTGTTGCTCTCGCTGCTAAGATTATTATCACAATATTCTAAAATTAAGCGCAAGTCAGACAGCCGAGGTTTTTCCTCGGCTGTTTTTTTGCGCCTATCGCTTGACTATTTTTTTTGTTGTGGTATCATTACTGATGTATGTTTTAACGATTTGAGGTTGTGTTTTTATGTGTGCAAATCCAGTAACAGCAATTATCGTCGGCGGCGGTCACCGCTCGTTTACTTATGCGGAGCTTGCTCTCCAAAAGCCCGAGAAGCTAAAAATTGTCGGTATTGCAGATCCAAACCCTTTCCGCTGTGAAAAGGCGAGGAAGATGTTCGGTTTCCCTGCAGAAAACTGCTTTTCAAGTGCGGAGGAGCTTGCGGCTGTGCCGAAGTTCGCCGATGCCGTAATTAACGGCACGATGGACCATCAGCACGTCGAAACGGCAATCCCTCTGCTTGAAGCAGGTTACGATATGCTTCTTGAAAAGCCCTTTGCTGTTAATATGGAGGAGCTTGAAAGGCTTGTTGCTACCGTCGAAAAATACGGCAATAAGGTTATGATATGTCACGTGCTTCGCTACACACCGTTTTATATTGCAATTAAGGAACGTGTGCTTGCAGGCGAAATCGGCGATATAATCAGCATCAATACGTTTGAGCACGTCAGCTATCACCACGCTTCAACATCGTATGTCAGAGGTAAGTGGGGCAGGAAAGAGGAATGTAAAACCTCTATGCTGCTTGCCAAGTGCTGTCACGACCTTGATATTATGATGTGGATGATGGGCGGCGATAAGCCAAAGACGGTTTCAAGCTGCGGCTCAATCTTCCAGTATAAGCCGGAAATGGCACCGCAGGGTGCAGGCACAAAATGCCTTGTTGACTGCCCTCACGTTGATACCTGCCTTTATTCCGCAAAGCGTATTTATATCGACCATCCCGACAGATGGGAGTTTTACGTCTGGTCAGCGCTTGAGGATAAGGAAAATGTACAATTGAGGATAAAATCAATCTCCTCAAGGGCGACAGCCCGTACGGCAAGTGCATTTTCAGGTGCGATAATGACGTTGTAGACCATCAGAGCGTTATGATTAATTTTGAAAGCGGTGCTACAGGCACACACAATATGATTGCAGGTGCTGCAAGACCGCTCAGAAGAATTGAGATTGTCGGTACAAAAGGCGAAATCTACGGTGAGTTTGAAAATAACGAGATTCACGTTGCAAAAATCAATCCCGAGCCGGGTAAGGCGTATGACGAAGAAGTTATTGACCTGTCTGCATTTGTTGAGGGCGGCGGTCACGGTGGCGGAGATTTAGGCCTTGCAGAGGATTTTGTCAACTACGTTCAGGGTGAAGAGCCGTCAATTTCCTGCACGTCGATTTTTGATTCTGTTGCAGGCCATAAAACGGTATTCCTTGCAGATATGTCCCGTGAAAATTCAAGTGCCGCAATGAAATATTAAGAGGTAGTCACCTTATGGTAATAAATAAGAAAAAAACCATGGGCGGTAATGTTGCTCTTCTGCTTGCCGCTGTCATCTGGGGCACGTCGTTTGTCGCTCAGGATGTCGGCATGGAGCACGTTGAGGCGTTCACATATAATGGTATACGTATGCTTATGGGTACGGCGGTACTGCTACCGCTGATACTGTTTATGCAGTTGAAAAAGAAAGCGACAGATACCCGTACCTCCGATGAAAAGAAAAAAGCCGCCGCTGTTCAGATTAAGAGCGGTGTTATCTGCGGTCTTATTCTTTTCTGTGCCAGCAATCTTCAGCAGTTTGCGTTCAATTATATCCCTGAGGGTGCATCGGGCAAAATCGGATTCATAACAGCGCTTTATATGCTCCTTGTGCCAATCTTTGCGCTGTTTCTCGGTCGAAAACAGCGCCTTATCGTGTGGCTTGCTGTCATAATGGGCTGTGCAGGTGCATATCTGCTGTGCGTCGATTCCGCGATGACAATCGGCATCGGCGAAATACTCACACTCGGCTGTGCTGTTTTCTTTGCTGTACATATTCTCTATATCGACAGCGTTACCGATAGGGTTGACGGCGTTATTCTTTCCGCAACCCAGTTTCTTGTTGTCGGTGTGCTGTCTGTGATATGTATGTTTATTTTTGAAACACCGCGTATCGAAAACATCAACACCGCTATCGTGCCGATTCTTTATTCGGGTGTGATGAGCAGCGGCGTTGCCTACACATTGCAGATTATCGGTCAGAAACATACAGAGCCTGCCGTTGCTTCGATTCTTATGTGCCTTGAGTCGGTGTTTGCTGTGCTTGCGGGCTGGCTGATACTCGGCGATAGTCTTGAGGTGCGCGAGTATATCGGTTGTGCTGTTATGTTTGTTGCAATCATACTCACCAATCTGCCCGAAAAGAAAAAGTAAGATTTATCAAAGAGCGGATTTAACCGCTCTTTTTTCTTTGCTTCAGACAGAGGCAGATGAGGTAGGATGATAATCTGTATTTATTAAAAATCATTAAGATTGTGCTTTGGCTATTGCCTTTTGCGACATTATTTGATAAACTATAAGCTAGATTTTTATGTTACTGAGAGGTAGGGCGCTTTGAATAAACGCTATGATGGGTGCCTTATCTGCACCGATATGGACGGCACGTTGCTTACAACCGATAAGGTAATCAGCCGCGAGAATGCCGAAGCCATAAAACGCTTTCAGCAGGGCGGCGGTCTGTTTACCGTTGCAACCGGCAGATATTGGGATTTTGTGAACGATTACAGAGATGTTTTTGTTCCCAATACTTATGTTATTTCGCTCAACGGATGTGTGATTTCCGAATACAGTAGTGGTGAATTCATCCGTTGGTGTGAAATGGATAGATCGTGTTTTGACGAAGCGGAGTATGTTTTCGAAAGCTGTCCTCAGCTTACGATGCTGCTTGTCAACACAACGCGCGGCTTTGTGCCGATAAAGAGAGGTGAAACGGAAAAATTAAACGAAATTGAAATCAACGGCGAAAACAGATTTTACAAAATGACGTATATGTCTCTGCCGGGCGAAGAACTCACCGAAGAGACAAGGTCGTTTTTTGTGCCTTTTTCAAAGGGCAGATACAACTGTGAACGAAGCTGGCCCGGCGGTATGGAATATTATCCGCTTGAGGGCGGCAAGCACAATGCGGTCACCTGGCTCAAACAGCATACACGCTCCGATAAGCTTATCTGCATAGGCGATTACGAAAATGACGTATCTATGCTGGAGTGTGCGGATATGGGTGTTGCTGTCAGCAATGCGCTTGACTGTGTGCGTGCGGCGGCGGATGTAACAGTGTGCTCAAATGATGAGAATGCGATAGCGGCGCTCATCGAGAGATTATAATTGAGGGAGAAAAGTTATGACTATTGTTAAAGATTATTTTTCAAGAATTAAATCGAATGCAAAAACCTGGGAAATCATATGGTGGTGGATTTTCCGCTGCGTTATGATTTTTGGTATTGTTGATTCGCTTGTCGGCATCACTCCGCTTGGCGGAAATTCACTTCAGGTAAAGCAGATGTGTGCAAACCTTGTCGGTATGTTTGCTTGGGAAATCTGTATGGCAATGAGCAAAAAGAACTTTATGCGCTATCTGCCGTCATACATTCAGGATTTTTCTGTTTTAGGTTTCTTTATGGCATCCTTCGGCGGCGCATATCTCAACCTCTATTACAGCTTCCAGTTTTATGATCTGATTTTCCATATCTTCGGCGGTGCGGCAGGTGCTCTCTTCGGTTACGAGGCTCTTGTTGCTATGCAGCATCGTGATAAGGTCAAGAGCCACGTGCCTTTCGTTATTCTTGCTGCTTTCGGTATGTCTTTCATCTGCGGCAACGTATGGGAAATCGTTGAGTTTGTTCTCGACCAGTTCTTCGGCTCTGATGCTCAGCACTGGTGCCGTGAGGAGGCAAACCTGGTTGCAGAAAGATATGGCAATGAGTTCCTTGCAAATCCGCACATAATCAACCATATCGCTCCTGTTATGGGTGAGGGATGGACTGCAGAAACCTATGAAATCCGTTGGGCACTTATGGACACTATGGAAGACCTTATCTGTAACACAATCGGCGGCGCAATAGTTTATGTTGCCCTTCTTGTCTTTCCTTATCATCACAAGGGTAAGAACAACGTTAACAACCTTTATTCAGATATCGTAACAGAGAAAAAGTCTGCCAAAAAGGAAAAAGTAACAAAATGACCGATATTAAAACCTTTCTTGAAAATGCAGGCAAAGTAGTGCCGAGCGAACGTCAGCTCAGACATCTGAAAGAGACGCCGTTCTATGCCTTTATCCATTTCAGCCCTAACACATATACGGGTCTTGAATGGGGGACGGGCGAGGAAGATCCTGCAATTTTCAACCCCACAGACCTGGATTG
>JAFOBC010000264.1 GCA_017382015.1 Clostridia bacterium | reverse complement strand
CACAAAAGACCCCGACGGTGCATACCTTCACCAGGGCACACTTGTCGGCGACGGTATCAAGGTAGGCGATAAGGCTGTTACCGTATATAACGAAGAGGTAAGAGAAGCTACAAAGAGAAATCACACAGCCGCTCACCTGCTTCAGGCTGCTCTCCGCGAAATCCTCGGCTCACACGTTGAGCAGGCAGGTCAGCTTGTAAACGACCGCGCGATGAGATTTGACTTTACTCTTTTCTCTGCTCTTACATCAGAGGAGCTTGCAGCTGTTGAGAATAAAGTTAACGAGGTTATTCTCTCTGCTTGTGCAGTAACAAGCACAGAAATGCCCATTGAAGAGGCAAAGAAGATGGGTGCTATGGCACTTTTCGGCGAGAAGTACGGCGACGTTGTACGTGTTGTCAAGGCAGGCGAATTCTCAACAGAGCTTTGCGGCGGTACACACGTTGACAACGCAGGCAAGCTCGGTCTGTTCAAGATTGTTTCCGAATCTTCCGTTGCTTCGGGTGTTCGCAGAATTGAGGCTGTAACAGGTAAGGGTGTTGTTGAGTACATTGCTTCTCTCAATTCACTTATCGCAAACACTGCAAGGGCTATGAAGCTCGGCAACGTAAACGAGCTTGAGCGTAAGGCAGTTGCTATGGCTGCTGAGCTTAAAGAGAAGGAGAGAGAGATTGCCGCTCTTTCCGCACAGCTTACAGACCTCAAGTCTGCCGATATTTTCTCTGCACCCGAGCAGATTGGTGCAGTCAAGCTCATCATCGCAAGAGCAGAGGATATGTCTGCTGATGATATCCGCTCACTCGGTGACAAGGCAAAGGAGCAGGGTGACGACGTAGTTGCAGTTATTGCCTGTGTCAACAACGAAAAGGGCAGTGCAAACATTGCCGTTGCCTGCGGTAAGGCTGCTGTTGCGGCAGGTGCAAACGCAGGTGCAATCGTACGTGCAGTTGCACAGCTTGCAGGCGGTAACGGCGGCGGTAAGCCCGACTTTGCTATGGCAGGCGCAAAAGACCTTTCAAAGCTCGACGATGCTGTTGCAGCTGCAAACGGTATCGTAAGCGGTATGCTGAAATAACTATAAATAAATCTGCAAAGGAGATTTGAAAATGTCCGATTGTATTTTCTGTAAAATTGCTGCGGGTGAAATCCCCAGTAATAAGGCTTATGAGGATGATAAGGTTTTAGCTTTCTACGACCTTGACCCTCAGGCTCCCACACATATACTCGTTATCCCCAAGCAGCACATCAAGTCTGCGGCAGAGATTGACGAGAGCAACTCTGCACTTATCGCTCACGTTTTCGAGGTTGCGGCAAAGCTCGCAAAGCAGCTCGGCCTCGACAACGGCTTCCGTATTGTTACTAACTGCGGTGAGAGTGCAGGACAGAGTGTGCACCACATTCACTTCCATCTTCTCGGCGGCAGAGATTTCACCTGGCCTCCGGGCTAAGCAAATTTTCTGAAAGAAAATTTGCAACGATATAAATTCCTTACGGAATTTGCGATATGCCTGTCGGCACGATATGTCACTTCGTGACGCGATAAATTAAAATTCGGAGCGAAGCGACCCTTAATTGCGAATTGCGCATTACGAATTGCGAATTT
>JAFOBC010000263.1 GCA_017382015.1 Clostridia bacterium | reverse complement strand
GTGAATATTCTCTAGCCATAATAGCGTATTTCCTCCTTTCCTATAATACAAATAGAAAAAATATAAAGAATTACCAACGATAGTGTGAGAAAGCCTTGTTGGCTTCTGCCATCTTGTGGGTATCTTCCTTCTTCTTGAATGCAGAACCTGTCTCGTTTACTGCGTCCATGATCTCGTTTGCAAGTCTTTCCTTCATTGTTCTTTCAGAACGCTGACGGCTGTAAAGTGTGATCCAACGCAGACCGAGTGTCTGTCTTCTCTCGGGACGAACCTCCATGGGAACCTGGTAGGTTGCACCGCCGACACGGCGAGCCTTAACCTCGAGAACGGGCATTACGTTTTCCATAGCTGCCTCGAAAACTTCAAGGGGCTCCTTACCTGTCTTTTCCTTAACGATATCGAATGCGTCGTACACAATCTTCTGAGCGACACCCTTCTTACCGTCATACATTACGCTGTTGATCAAGCGTGTTACAAGTTTTGAGTTATAAAGCGGATCGGGCAAAACATCACGTTTTGCAATCTGGCCTCTTCTTGGCACTTTGCTTCCCTCCTTCACAAATATAATGATATCATAGGTACTCGAGTGACTAAATTCCCGTGGCGCCAATGGAGAGCAGATATATTGTATATATTGAACTCTCGCATTGGTTGCGTTCAGGCCTATGCACTGAACACAGCCTGCAAAGAAGAATTTTGTCTGTTGATTGGTCCGTTAATTAAAAACGGAATTACTTTTTGGCTGCCTTCGGACGCTTTGCACCGTACTTGGAACGGGACTGCATTCTGCCGTTAACGCCCTGGGTATCGAGTGTACCACGGATGATGTGGTAACGAACACCGGGAAGGTCCTTAACACGGCCGCCACGAATGAGAACAACGCTATGCTCCTGCAGGTTGTGACCAACACCGGGGATGTAAGCGGAAACTTCAATGCCGTTTGTAAGACGTACTCTGGCGATCTTACGAAGAGCTGAGTTCGGCTTCTTGGGTGTAGCTGTCTTAACTGCTGTGCAAACGCCTCTCTTCTGCGGAGAATCCTTATCGGTCATAACATTCTTATGGGAGTTGAGGCCCTTAAGAAGTGCAGGAGCCTTCGGCTTCTTCTCGATAGTTTCTCTGCCGTTGCGAACAAGCTGATTAAAGGTTGGCAACAGTTGCATCTCCTTTCTTGTGTATTTTTTATAAAAAAGCCTTTAGCCGATCGCTCCTTTTTGTGAGGAGCGACCAGCAGACTTCTCTAACATGGCACAGTTTACTATTTTAGCACTAAAACCCTTGCTTTGTCAACACTTTCAACAAAGATTTGTGCAAAAATTAGTCATTTTCGCCTAAAGGAGCAGTATCATCCTCTGAGCCTGTGGAGTAAACTTTTACATCACTGTAGCACTTCATACCTGTACCTGAGGGAAGAAGCTTACCGATGATAACGTTCTCCTTAAGACCCATGAGGTTATCTGTCTTGCCCTTGATTGCTGCATCTGTGAGAACTCTTGTTGTCTCCTGGAATGATGCTGCGGACATGAACGAATCTGTTGCGAGTGAAGCCTTGGTGATACCGAGAAGCATTGTTGAGCCCTCTGCCTCGCGGAGCTTTTCGCCTGTTTCAGCTTCAAGCCTGTGAACCTCGTTGTTTGCATCGATGATATCGCGTGCATCAACAATTGTGCCGGGCAGGAGATTGGTATCGCCTTCTTCAATAATTCTCTTCTTTCTCATCATCTGGCGTACGATAACTTCGATGTGCTTATCGTTGATATCAACACCCTGTCCGCGGTAAGTGCGCTGAACTTCTTTGATGAGGTAATCGTGAACAGCTTCATCACCGAGAACAGCAAGAATATCGTGGGGATTGCGTGAACCCTCTGTGATATCGTCACCCTTCTTGATGTGCTGACCTTCTTTGACACAAACGCGAAGACCGTAAGTAATGAGATAATCACACTTCTCATTGGTTTCCTCATTTGTGACAACAACGTGCTGGCTCTGCTTGATTCTTTCGAAAGAAACAACGCCGTCGATTTCGCTGATGATAGCAAGTGTCTTGGGCTTACGTGCTTCGAAGAGTTCTTCAACTCTGGGAAGACCCTGTGTAATATCGGCCTGAGAAGCAACACCACCGGTGTGGAACGTTCTCATTGTAAGCTGTGTACCGGGCTCACCGATTGACTGTGCAGCAATGATACCGACAGCCTCACCAACTGTAACAGGATCGCCTGTTGCAAGGTTGGAGCCGTAGCACTTGATACATACGCCGTGTTCTGCCTCACAAGTGAGGAGTGAACGAATCTTAATCTGTGCACGCTCGCCTGCAGGTGTGTGTGCACGCACGTAATCTGCAACTCTCTTACCGTCTTCTTCGCTCATCATCTCGTTACAGCTCATAATAAGCTCTTTTGTTTCGGAGTCGATAAGATCTTCAAGCAGGTATCTGCCTGTAAGACGCTCAGAGAGATCTTCGATAACTCTGTGGCCGTCGTCGATATCGTAGACATAAACACCATCGTGACAATGGCAATCCTCATTGTGGATGATAACATCCTGAGAAACGTCAACAAGACGACGTGTAAGGTAACCCGAGTCAGCTGTACGAAGAGCGGTATCAGCAAGACCTTTACGGGCACCACGTGATGAGATGAAGTATTCGAGGATATTAAGACCCTCTCTGTAGTTTGCACGAATCGGAATCTCGATAGTCTTACCTGCTGTGTTAGCGATAAGACCACGCATACCTGCGAGCTGACGAAGCTGAGCTTCGTTACCACGGGCTCCTGAATCGAGCATCATGTTAATCGGGTTGTAGGGGTCAAAGCCGGCCTTAAGAGCCTGAGCAACCTTATTTGTACACTCTTCCCAGGTTTTGATAACCTCTCTGGAGCGTTTCTCGTTGCTGATGTGACCTCTGTTATAATCTCTTGTGATTTTGTCAATTCCGGTTTCTGCTTCAGCAAGGTAAGCAGCCTTCTCCTGCGGAATTGTAGCATCGAAAACTGAAACCGTAAGACCGGAAATTGTAGAATACTTGTAGCCCTGAGCCTTAATCTTATCAAGAACCTCAGCTGTAACAGCTGTGCCGTGCTCCTTGATACAGCTCTCGATAACCTTACCGATTGTCTTCTTCTTAGCAATCATGCTGACAGCTGCGTGGAACGCCTTGTTGTCATCCTTGATAGCCTCAAAGTCAACATCGCTGATGTCACCGAACTCAAGCTTGAACATATCGTCCTCAGTCTCACGCTTGATAAGACCGAGATCCTGCGGAATGGGATCATTAAAGAGAACTCGACCGAGTGTTGTCTGAAGGAGCTTTGTGCAAACCTTGCCTTTAATCTCCTTAGTCATGCGGATTTTGATAATTGAATGAAGAGTGATAACACCCTCATCATAAGCCATAATAGCCTCATTTACATCACGGAAAACCTTGCCCTGACCGGGTTCATCCTTCTTGACGAGTGTCATATAGTATGAACCGAGAATCATATCCTGTGTGGGAACAGCAACGGGCTTACCGTCTGAGGGCTTGAGGAGGTTGTTGGCAGCGAGCATAAGGAAACGTGCCTCTGCCTGAGCCTCTGCTGAAAGCGGAACGTGAACAGCCATCTGGTCACCGTCGAAGTCGGCGTTGAAAGCTGTACATACAAGAGGATGAAGCTTGATAGCTCTACCCTCGACAAGAACGGGTTCGAAAGCCTGAATACCGAGTCTGTGAAGTGTAGGAGCACGGTTGAGCATAACAGGATGATCCTTGATAACAACTGAAAGTGCATCCCATACTTCGGGGCTTGAACGATCTACCTTCTTGCGTGCAGTTTTGATGTTATGAGCAACCTTTGTATCCATAAGGCGCTTCATTACGAAGGGTTTGAAGAGCTCAAGAGCCATCTCCTTGGGAAGACCGCACTGATAAATCTTAAGCTCGGGGCCGACAACGATAACCGAACGGCCGGAGTAGTCAACACGCTTACCGAGAAGGTTCTGACGGAAGCGGCCCTGCTTACCCTTGAGCATATCGGAAAGTGACTTAAGGGGACGGTTGTTAGCACCTGTAACAGCTCTGCCCTTTCTGCCGTTGTCTATAAGTGAGTCAACAGCCTCCTGAAGCATTCTCTTCTCGTTGCGCACGATGATATCGGGAGCGCCGAGTTCAAGAAGGCTCTTGAGACGATTGTTTCTGTTGATAACTCTGCGGTACAGATCGTTAAGGTCAGATGTTGCAAATCTGCCGCCATCGAGCTGAACCATAGGACGAAGATCGGGCGGAATAACCGGGATAGCATCCAGAATCATCCACTCAGGTCTGTTGCCGGACTGCTTGAAGGCCTCAACAACCTCAAGTCTCTTGAGGATTCTTGCACGCTTCTGGCTGTATGTCTTCTGGCTGTTGGAGCTTGCAAGTCTCGCAAGTTCAGCAAGCTCTGCGCGAAGTGAGTTGTTAAGCTCATCAATATCGATCTCAGCAAGAAGCTCCTTGATTGCTTCAGCACCCATACCGGCACGGAAATCAGCGCCGAACTTCTCGCGGTTGTCTCTGTACTCTTTCTCAGAGATAACCTCGCACTTTTTCAACGTAGACATACCGGGATCGATAACTATATATTTTGAAAAGTAGAGAACCTTATCAAGCTGCTTGGGTGAAATCTCAAGGATAAGAGCCATTCTTGAAGGAATACCCTTGAAATACCAGATATGAGAAACAGGAGCAGCAAGTTCGATGTGACCCATACGTTCACGGCGAACCTTGGCCTTTGTAACCTCAACGCCGCAGCGCTCACATCTCTTACCCTTGTCACTCATACGCTTATACTTACCGCAGTGACAGTCCCAGTCCTTCATAGGTCCGAAATTCTTTTCGCAGAAAAGACCTTCCTTTTCGGGCTTGAGGGTTCTGTAGTTGATTGTTTCGGGCTTGGTTACCTCGCCATAAGACCATTCTCTGATCTTTTCGGGAGAGGCAAGAGAGATTTGTATAGATTCAAAGGCAATTTCGTTTACATTATTATCCATTAAAACGACCTCTTTTCTTAAGTTAGTTTTTAAGAACGGTTTGATTATTCGTCGCTATCGCTGACATCATCAGCGTAAGCATCGGAGCCTGAATCGCAATCATCATCCTGATCAAGCTCTTCTCCTGACTTTGATGTGAATCCGCGAGCACCCTCAGCATCATTTACAATGCTGAATGCCTCACTGTCAATGCTGTGAGTAACATTGTCATCATCAAGTGTCTGTCTGAGGTCAATTTCGTTCTGGTCAGCATCAAGAACCTTAATGTCGAGGCCAAGTGACTGAAGTTCCTTAATAAGAACCTTGAATGATTCGGGAACGCCGGGCTTGGGTATATTCAGACCCTTAGTGATAGCCTGATATGTCTTTACACGTCCGACAACGTCGTCTGACTTGACGGTGAGAATCTCCTGAAGAGTATAAGCTGCACCGTATGCTTCAAGTGCCCAAACTTCCATTTCACCGAATCTCTGACCGCCGAACTGAGCTTTACCGCCCAAGGGCTGCTGAGTGATGAGTGAGTACGGGCCTGTTGAACGGGCATGAATCTTATCATCAACGAGGTGGAGAAGCTTGAGGTAATACATGATACCGACTGTTACGGGGTTATCAAACTGCTTACCTGTTCTACCGTCTCTGAGAATTGACTTACAGTCGCTGCGAAGCTGGAATACTTCCTCTTCGTTGAACTCCTCGCCACGCTCAAGAGCCTTGGCTCTCGCATCGTCCATAAGCTTTGCGTTTGCCATCTTGAATGTCTCGATGATATCGTTTTCGTCTGCACCGTCGAATACGGGAGTCATAACCTTAACACCCATTGACTTAGCGGCAAAACCGAGGTGAACCTCAAGAACCTGACCGATGTTCATACGGCTGGGAACGCCGAGGGGGTTAAGAACGATATCGAGCGGAGTACCGTCGGGAAGGAAGGGCATATCTTCCTGCGGAAGAATTCTGGAAACAACACCCTTGTTACCGTGACGACCTGCCATCTTATCACCGACAGAAAGCTTACGCTTCTGAGCGATGTAGCAGCGGATTACCTTGTTGACACCGGGGTTGAGTTCATCAGAGTTTTCACGTGTGAATACCTCTACGTCAACAACGATACCGTACTCGCCGTGAGGAACACGAAGAGAAGTGTCTCTGACCTCTCTTGCCTTCTCGCCGAAGATTGCGCGGAGAAGTCTTTCTTCATTTGTCAGCTCGGTTTCGCCCTTGGGTGTTACCTTACCGACAAGGATATCGCCTGAGCGTACCTCCGCACCAATGCGGATGATACCGTCTGCGTCGAGATCTTTGAGCACGTCATCGCCGACATTGGGGATATCTCTTGTGATATCTTCCGGGCCCTGCTTTGTTTCACGTGCTTCAATCTCGTATTTTTCAATATGGATAGATGTATAAACATCATCGCGTACAAGCTTTTCGTTGATAAGAACAGCGTCTTCGTAGTTATAACCTTCCCAGGTCATAAAGCCGATAAGTGCGTTCTTACCAAGGCTGATTTCGCCGTGGTCGGTTGCGGGACCGTCAGCGATAACCTGCATAGCCTCAACTCTCTGGCCTGCATCAACAACAGGACGCTGATTGATACATGTGCCCTGGTTGGAACGCTGGAACTTGACAAGGTCGTAAACGTCAACCACACCATTATCGTTGAGGATTTCGATTCTCTCGGCACTGACATAAGTAACAGTACCTGCGTTTGTTGCTACAACTGAAGCGCCTGAGTCAACAGCTGCCTTATATTCCATACCTGTTGCAACGATGGGAGACTCAGCCTTGAGAAGCGGAACAGCCTGCTTCTGCATGTTGGCACCCATAAGAGCACGGTTAGCGTCATCGTTCTCGAGGAAGGGAATCATAGCTGTTGCAACAGAAACAACCATCTTGGGAGAAACGTCCATAAAGTCAACTTTGCTGTTCTCGATATCAAGGAACTCGTCACGGTAGCGTGCATTGACTCTGGGGTTCTTGAAGCGATTGTTCTCATCAAGAGGCTCGTTAGCCTGAGCAACAATGTAGTTATCTTCAACGTCAGCTGTCATATAAACAACTTCGTCGGAAACAATGCCGGTCTCCTTATCGACCTTACGGTAGGGAGCCTCAACAAAGCCATACTCATTAATTCTTGCAAATGTTGCAAGGTGAGATATAAGACCGATATTCGGGCCTTCAGGAGTTTCGATGGGGCACATACGACCGTAGTGGCTGTAGTGAACGTCACGAACTTCGAAACCTGCACGCTCACGGTTAAGACCGCCGGGGCCGAGAGCTGAAAGACGACGCTTATGAGTAAGCTCTGAAAGCGGGTTAGTCTGATCCATGAACTGTGAAAGCTGTGAAGAACCGAAGAACTCCTTGATAGCCGCAGTAACGGGGCGGATGCTGATGAGAGTCTGGGGAGTTGCCTTTTCGTCGTCCTGACCCTGCATTGACATACGCTCACGAATTACTCTCTCCATTCTGGAGAAACCGATTCTGAACTGGTTCTGGAGAAGTTCACCTACGCAGCGGATACGTCTGCTGCCGAGGTGATCTATGTCATCCTTGCTGCCAAGTCCGTTTGCAAGGCAGTTAAGATAGTTAATAGCTGCGAAGATATCATCGCGGACAATGTGCTTGGGAATAAGAGCGTCGCAATTCTCTTCAAGCTTTTTGAGAATGTCTTCATCAGACCAGCCTTCTTCAGCTGCTGCATCAACGATGGACTTGAGAGCTTTGAAGCTTACCTTCTCGTTGATAGCTGCATCCTCGAGCTGCTCCTTTGTAAACTGCGGGAAGTATGTGCCGATATCGACCATACCGTTTGAGATAATGCATATTCTCTTGCCGTCAACGTCAACATAAGCCTTGCTTACACCGGCCTGCTCGATTTCGTATGCCTTCTCTTTTGTGATATATTCGCCGGGCTCAGCAAGGATTTCACCTGTTGCTTCGCTGACGATCATATCTGCTGCCCTGCAGCCTGCAATTCTGTCGGAGATTGCGAGCTTTTTATTGTACTTATAACGACCTACTCTGGAGAGATCGTAACGGCGTGCATCAAAGAAAAGATTGTCGATATATGTCTGAGCTGTATCGATCATCGGAGGCTCACCGGGACGGAGCTTACGGTAAACCTCGAGGATAGCTTCCTCAGCGTTTGTGGGGCCGCCTGCTTTTGCTGAGCCCTTCTCGTTCTTTTCTTTATCAAGTGTAACATTGATTCTGTCATCATCGCCGAACATATCGAGGATATCATCGTCTGTACCTCTGCCGAGATCTGTTCCGCAGAAAAGAGCACGGATAAAGGTTGTAACAAAAATCTTCTTTGTCTTGTCGATTCTGACAAAGTAAATGCCGTTCTGATCGGTCTCAAACTCAAGCCATGCACCTCTGTTGGGGATAATCTGAGTGCTGTAGAGCTTAGTACCGACCTTATCGTAGTCTACCTTGAAATAAACACCGGGTGAACGGACAAGCTGAGAAACAATAACACGCTCTGCACCGTTGATGACAAATGTGCCGTTTTCAGTCATGATGGGGAAATCGCCCATGTAGACTTCCTGTTCCTTGACTTCTCCCGTTTCCTTATTGCGGAGACGAGCAGTAACCGTCATGCGTGAAGAATAAGTTGTCTCACGCTTCTTACACTCGGAAATTGAGTACTTGGGCGTATCATCCAGCTTGTAATCAAGCAGAGAAAGCTCAAGCTTGCCGGTGTAGTCAGTGATTTTGTCGATGTCGCGGAATACCTCTCTAAGTCCCTTTTTGAGGAACCAGTTGTAGGATTCCTTTTGGATCTCGAGGAAATTGGGCATACCCATAACCTCTTTTTTGCTGCCGTAGCTCAATCTTTCGATTTCGCCTTGTCTGACCTTTTTGGCTGCTTTTGCCATAGGCAAATCACTCCATTCTTTTTCTATATCGCACTTAGAAATTTGACCGAAATTTGCTTTAGAGTTTTGGTGGTTTTGCATAAAATCGAATATTTAACAGCTAAATTCGCTATAAATCCATTTTAGCTGTAATTTCGTATTATAGAGCATATTTAGTCGCTTGTCAAGCGTTTTTTCAGCTAAATGTAAAGGTTTTTTCTTTAAATTTGTAATTTTTTTGCCTTTTTTTAGTGAATTCTCAATTTATTCACACAACAAAAAATGCACACATCCGCTCTGTATGGGCAATACGCCCTTATACACGAGGTGGAGTGTGCATAATTTCTTTGTTGTAACTCAGCCTAACTTGTTAAGAAAAGCCTTTGTTCGCTGTGATTTAGGATTGACCAGAACATCGTAAGGCGTACCCTCTTCCTCAATAACGCCGTCTGCCATAAAGATAACCTTATCCGATACGTTCTTTGCAAAATCCATTTCATGTGTAACAATAACCATTGTGCAGCCCTTGTCCTTCAGCTCTCTTATAACGTTGAGAACCTCCTGAGTAAGTTCAGGGTCGAGCGCCGAGGTCGGCTCATCAAAAAAGAGAATCTTCGGATTAAGCGCAAGCGCACGCGCAATTGCAACACGCTGCTGCTGTCCGCCCGAAAGCTGGCAAGGGTAAAAATCTACCTTTTCCTGAAGACCAACGCTTGCAATAATCTCGCGCGCCATCTTTTCAATTTCTTCCGGTGTCCCCTTCTTGAGAAGAGTAGGTGCAAGGGTGAGATTCTCAAGCACCGTATACTGCGGAAAGAGATTGAAATTTTGGAACACAAGGCCAAAGTTCAATCTGTTCTCTCTGATCTTTTCATCAGTCATACGCACGGTACTGCTGCTGTCGAAAAGGACGTCATCGTCAACCTCAATCTTACCGTTGTTGATAGTTTCGAGGAAATTGAGACATCTGAGAAGAGTTGTCTTACCACTACCGGAAGAGCCGATAATCGACAAAACCTCTCCCTTCTCAAGAGTGAAGCTGATATCTTTGAGAACCTCAGCTTTGCCAAAGCTTTTTCTTATATTACTTACCTTTAATATTGACATAGCTTAACTCCTGAAATAGCTCAACTTCTTTTCAACCTTGCCAAGACCTACCGTAAGTATGCCTACAAAAACAAGGTAGAACACGCCTGTAAAGAACAGCGGCCAGATCATTGCCTTTGTCGCTGCAAGCTCTTTTGCGTTTTTGATGATTTCGCAAACCATAATACAGTTTGCCAGCGCAGTATCCTTGATAAGTGTGATTATCTCATTGGACATAGGCGGAACAATACGCTGAACAACCTGCTTGAGAATAATCTTTCTGAAAATCTGCGACTTGGTAAGACCCAGGACGTAACCCGCCTCATACTGGCCTTTTGATATAGACTCGATACCGCCACGGTAAATCTCTGAAAAATAGCAAGCGTAGTTGATGGTAAACGCGATAAGTACCGCTGTTATTCTTCCCATATCCGACAAACCGTATTCGATAAACATATATCTGTCGATTTGTCCGAACACTTGATAATTAAAGAGCAGACCGGGCACATAGTAGATGATAAATATCTGAAGCATGAGAGGAATACCTCTTACAATCCAGACTATCACCTTGGATATTGATTTAATTACTTTAAACCGACTCATTGAACAAAAGGCTATAGGCAAACCAAGCGGTGCGCCGCAAAGCAGCGTCACCGCAAAGATAAGCAAAGATATTTTAAAGCCGTCGAACAAAAAAGCCGTGACTTCTAAAAAGGTCATACTTTAACTCCGGTTAATTCTATCTTTAAAAATTGGGCAAAAATTATTTCTGATCAGAGAAATCTGTGATAGCTGTGTTGGAAACACCGTACTTCTCAGCAAGTGCTGCGATTGTGCCATCTGCTGCAAGTGCCTCGAGCTGTGCATTAACCTGTGCTGTAAGCTCGCTGCCCTTCTTGAAGCCGATTGCGTAGTACTCTACGTCGCTTGAAAGCTCTTCAATAATTACAAGGTCTGCATAGTCGCCCTTGCCAACGTAGCTCTTTGCAAGCTGAGCGTCAACAACTGCGAAATCAGCTGTGCCGGCCTTGATTTCTGTGAGGCAATCTGTCTGCTTGATGAAGCCCTTGAAAGATGTGCCTTCGAACTCCTTAGCATATGTTTCGCCTGCTGAACCGCTTTCAGCAACGCCGAACTTACCGTTAAGGTCAGCAGCTGCCTTGATGCCTGAATCAGCCTTTACAACAACAACCTGACGATTCTCCATGTAGTTGTAGGAGAAGTCAACCTTGTCTGCACGCTGGATACCGTCATCATCTGCTGTGTTAGCTGTAAAGCCGTTCCATACGCAGTCAATTGTGCCGGAATCAAGATCTGTATACTTGCTGCTCCATTCAATCTCCTGGAAAACAACCTTATAACCAAGGTTCTCAAAAACTTCTTTTGCAAGCTCTGTGTCGTAACCGACAAGCTCGCCGCTCTCGTCGACGTAGTTCATCGGCTCATAGATTGTATAACCGACAACGACTGTTTTCTCGCTGCCACCACATGCTGCAAAACAGAATACCATTGAAAGTGCGAGGAGAAGTGCTATAAACTTTTTCATAATAGATACACCCTTTCGTTTTCTTTAGTGTGTTAGTATACTAACATATTAGTGCGCTAAAGTAAAGGTTTTTTTTGTATTTCAGCACTTTATCAAAAGCGCGGCTGCTGTTAATGCGTTTTTTTGCCACTTACATCAATGCACAACATAAAAAAACACACCCTGTCGCAAGACAGAGTGTGTTTGGTTTAAGCACTTAGACTGAATCGAAAGGCAAATACTT
>JAFOBC010000262.1 GCA_017382015.1 Clostridia bacterium | reverse complement strand
CAATGTACTTTTCGTTGTACAGACCGGGCTGAGGCTCAACAGCCGCCCAGGTGATGCCAAGACGCACGATATTGAAGCCACTTTCAGCAATCGTACGGTACATTTTTTCGTCATACTCATACACGTTGCAGAGGTTGCCGTTTTCATCAGGCCAGCCTTTGTCACAGAGATTCACGCCGTTGAAAATTCTCTCTCTGCCGTATTCATCAACAAATCGTTTTTCTTTAGTAAGAATTCTGTCCATTTCTCAATTCTCCTGTGCTTTATAAATTTTGAACTCGCTGAGCACGACACCGACGTGCTCCTCACCTATTTCCAATGCAATGCATCCGTTTTCAAAAACAGAAGCAGGCAAATCGTAGACAGCGCAGGTGAAACGCTCCTGAAGCATCTCACGCTCAAACTGCTCGTCCGGCTCGCCGCCGTAGAATTTGCCGCGGTAGATATCAGTGCCGTTTGCCTTTATGTAGAAGCTGTTGAACATATCGTTTTTCGTCTTCTTGAAAGTCACGCGAAGCTTATAATCGGTATCCGCCTCAAAGCCTGCAAGCTTGCAGACAAAGGTGTAATTATCAAATGCTTTGAGCATACACATCGGGATTGAGCCGTTGTTAACATCACGTCGGTCACCCTGATAGTCGATATAAAACTCGCCCTTCTGCCTCTCACCCAGCACACCAAAGCCGTGCTCGGCAAGCGAGAAGTAGTATTCGCCCTTATTTATCTTGTTACGGTTGAACACTCGTGTGAGGAAAGCCTCGCGCTCACCCTCAGGCATAGCGTCTGCCGCCTCAAACCTGTTGAGAAGCCAAGCTCTGTCGGTTACAGGCTGGTCGATTGTGTCGAGGGTTGCGCCCCTCTCCCAACCTGCCGCGTGATAATTCTCAACATCAAGCTGAATTCCTATCTGCTCAAAAAGTATATCTGCAAGCTGACCGAGTGAAGCGCGCATTGCGTAGTAATCGGCATCGTAATCGGTCATAAGCTCTGCCCTTGCCAATGCAAAATCGCCGCGCGAAGCAAAGCTTCTTGCTTCGTCAATAAGCGCCAGCTCAAACCTTCTTCTGCGGTATACCAGCGCATCGCACCTTGCTCTGAATAGCAGCAGCACAAAACGCCAGTTTTCCATAAGTGACGGTGCTTTTTCAAGCTCTGCCTCAAAGATTCTGAGCGTATGCTCGATATGCGGATTTTCTGCAGGGTCACCCTCCCAGTTTTTCTCAAGGCCGAGTATACCGTCGGCAATCTTTGAGGCATCTGCCTGCCAGAGGAAAAAGCGTGCATAATCGCAGAGGGTTTCGTAAAGCGAAACATCAGGGAAATAATCCATATCGCTCCAGACAGCCTTGTTGACGTCGTCACTTGCGCCCTCAGAGTAGCTGACGCTGCCGACAACATAGGGACGTGTGAGCCTGTGAAGAAGCCTGAATTCGGTGGGTCTGGGGTTGACGCTCTCACGGCTGAGAGTTGAAGCGAAAGCATAGTGCCAATCATCCCTGTCAAAATGCACGGGATATTCGCACCTGACGTTGTGAGTAATATCGGGATAAAACCTGATGGGATATTTTGACGGCAGTTTCCGGCGAAGGTCATCCATCATAAAAGCGTGATTGGGGCCTGTGATTATGCCGTCAATCTCATCGGGCAGTTTATTCATCTCGCTGAGGAAATCCTCAGGCCAGGTTATATTGGAATGAGGAGCCTGAGCGGAGGGCCACATCTGCGCATCGGGTTTGATGCTCTTGAGCGTGTGAGAAATTTTGACGCAACGCTTTATGAAATCGTCGCCGTCCATCTCGCCGGGGTCACCGCCGGGAGGGAAGATTGCATCAATTCTCGGCATAGCTTCAAACACGTTACGTCTTGAAGCAAGCGCTGTTTCCTCATCCTCGTTATCATCATTGGGATACCAGCAGGAAACATCCATATCAAGCTTGTCCGCAAGCTCGCTTGACCACACTGCAACCTCAAGCGGATGATATTTCATAAGCGGATTTTTCTCATCCTTACCGCCTGAGGGAATATGCTCGCAGGTGTTACAGCCGAAAGCCATAATATCGCGATAGAAGCGGAAATACTCATCAGGCCCCCACGCATCGTAGGTGTTGGGTGTTGAGCGGTAGCCGCACTGGTGACCTCTTATCTTTTTATCAGGCGAATAGCTGCCCGCAATATTCTTTATCAAGGTGATTTTGTTTGAAGAAAAAACGCATTTACGCAGAAAATAGGAATAGCCGTAAATCAGACCTCGTATGCCCTGTGCAGAAATTTTTAGTTGTGAGCCATCCTGCTCGATAACAAAGCTGTCCTTATCGGAAACAGTTTCGTCGCACACAAGCTCGACACAAGGCTCGCCGTCTTCGAACGGTCTGTAACCGGCACGCATCTCAAGCTCTTCGCTGAAAAGCTCTCGCGCATATTCTGCAGCTTGCCCCTGCGCATTGACGCTGAGGAAAGAAAAATCGTATTTCATAGCGAAATCACCTTTCTTTTACGTTATACATTCGCATAATAACATAAAAAGCAAAAAATTACCATACTAAATTTAAGTTTACGCATTATAATCTTCGATTTCAACACCCGTGTAGTAGTGTTTGAGTATCTCTTGCCACGTACTGCCCTGCCGCGCCATATAGTCAGCGCCGTACTGGCTCATACCCACACCGTGACCGTAACCCTGAGTTGTGAAGCGCAGGCCGTCATCCTGCGTTTCAACCGTAAACACCGCACTCCTGAGCCCCAGGACATCGCGCGCTTTAAGCCCCGTAATCTTTGCTCCGCCTATTTCAAGGCTTTGTACATAGCCGTTTTCGTCTGTTTCTACGTTTTTAATCCAGGTGTCCGACGCTCCGCTGAGCTCGCAACCCTGCAAAGTGCCGACAGCCTGCGAAAACTCCGAAGCGCTCAGCACAACGGTTTTTATACAGTCGGGAGAGAGCTTATCGCCAACGCTGTTAACACTTTTCAGATACGGCACAGCGTTGCCCCAGACAGTTTCTGCACTTTGGGTAACGCCGCAATTATTTGCATGAAACGCGGCAATAATCGGCTTACCTTCGTATGTTATAACTTTACCCTTTACTGCCTCAACTGCTTTGGTCAGCTTTTTTTCGTAGCTGTCCGCCTTATCGCCCCACTTTTCAGCGCGCTCCTCCTCAGTCAGATACCCCTGATGCGTTGACGTATCATTGGAAAGATATGCGCCTTTGAGTGATGCATCGGGTGATTTTTCCTGCTCCGACTTTTTGTACAGCAGGTAAGTATATGCCGCTACCGCCTGAGCACACAAAGCCTGCTCATGATACGTCGGCAGCATTTCAGCCGCGAGCACACCTATAAGATACTCCTCTGCCGTAATACTCAGCACCAGGTCATCCTCACGCATAAAAACCTTTACCGCCTCATTTTTTCTGCTGTCTTTCCCCGTAACATCTGTCTTGTTTTCCGCCTGCGTTTCACCCGTATCAGCAGGGCTGCTGTCAAACGCAGTGAGCGGCAAAACAATCAGCGCAAGCGCAATTATGAAGGCTGTAATTTTGTAAAATCGCATTTTTTATTCCTCACTTATTAATAATGATTGACTTTTCTGATGGATTTATAGTATAATGTAGGCTCGAATATTGTATAAGTATATCTGTAATAAAGATTTCTCAGGAAAGGAGAAATGACGTATGTCAAGATACATGTCCCCTATCAGCAACGATTCCCTCATAAACTTATGCAACGAAATCCAGATAAATGACAGAATCGACCTCGCTGATTATGCCCGTTACGGTGTAAAAAGAGGACTCAGAAACGCTGACGGCACAGGCGTTATGGCCGGTCTTACAAAAATCTGCAGCGTTGACGGCTACTATATCGAGGATGGTGAGCGTGTGCCCCGCCCCGGTAAACTCAACTTCAGAGGTCTGGATGTAACCGAAATTGTCGAGGGTTGCCGCAAGGCAGACCGTTTCGGCTTTGAAGAGGTAGCCTGGCTGCTTATCTTCGGCGCACTGCCCACAGCAGAACAGCTCACAAAATTCAACAACGTACTTGCTGAATGCCGCGAGCTTCCCGAGGACTTCATTGAAGATATGATAATGAAAGCTCCCTCGCCCAACATTATGAACAAGATGTCGCGCTCTGTCCTCGCACTCTACTCTTATGACGATAACCCGGATGATATTTCAACGGTAAACGTGCTTCGCCAGTGCATCCAGCTTATCGCTCAGCTCCCCTCAATTATGAGCTACGCATATCAGGTAAAGCGTCGCCATTACTACAAAAAGAGCATGTACATCCATCAGCCAAAGCGCGAGCTTTGCACAGCACAGTCAATCCTGCGCACAATCCGCTCGGACAGACTTTTCACCGACGAAGAAGCAAAGCTTCTCGACCTGTGCCTTATTCTCCATTCAGAGCACGGCGGCGGTAACAACTCCACCTTCGCAACACGCGTGCTCACCTCTTCCGGCACAGACACATATTCGGCAATAGCTGCAGGTATCGGCTCACTCAAAGGCCCCAGACACGGCGGCGCAAACATCAAGGTCAAAGAAATGACCTCACTTATGGCTGAAGAAATCGCCGACATTACTGACGAGGGTCAGGTTGCAGACTACATCGCAAAGCTCATCAAAAAAGAAGCCGGCGACCGCTCAGGTCTTGTATACGGTATGGGTCACGCAATCTACACTATGTCCGACCCGAGAGCTGTTCTCCTCAAAGAGGCTGCACGCAACTTTATCTTCAGCGAAGAATTCGAGAGAAGATTCCGTCAGCTTGAACTTATCGAGGATCTTACACCCGATATTTTCCGCTCAATCAAGGGCGATATGAAACCGATTTGTGCAAACGTTGATCTCTATTCCGGTCTTATCTATGATATGCTCGGAATTCCCGAAGATCTCTTCACACCGCTGTTCACGGTATCGCGTATGGCAGGCTGGGCAGCACACAGAATCGAAGAGCTTACCACCGGCAAGCGCATTATCCGCCCTGCATACAAGAACGTATCTCTCCCCTACCACTACATCGCACTTGCTGACCGTACGGAAGAAAACGTTATGCACCCGGATAAGTACATCCCCAGTGAAGCACGTGCAGTTCTCAAATAACATCAGAGGTGTTACAAACCATGAAAAAAATCAAAGGCAGCCTTTCGAAGCCTGAGCCCGCCTCTCTCATTGCAATTGCAGCGCTGAGCCTTTGCGCATTGCTCCCGCTTCGTGTATACCAGGTCACCTCACTCATTGACCCTAAAACAGGATTTTTCAACGGTGACAGTTTCACCGTTCCGCTCTTTTACATCATAGGTGCAGTTGTGATTGCAGTTCTCCTTGTGCTTAGTTTTCTCAACAGCAAAGCCAACAGAGCACGCAACTGCATAGTAAAAAGCAAACTGCTCGGCGTTGTTTCTGTAATTACTGCGTTGAGCGTTATCTTCAAGTCGGTTATGGCTATAACGGACTTTATAGAGCTCAACTCCGAATATTTTTCCGGATGGCATGATATCAAATATACTGCTTACCTCACTCAGTCAGGCGCGGCATCCCTGATAGGCGAAGGTGTTCTTGGCCTTGCCTGCGCGGTTTTCTTCTGCCTCTATGCTGTATCCTGTTTCAACAAGAGTGCAAAGCTTTCCTCTTTTGGTCTGCTTGCCGCAACTCCTACTGTCTGGGTAATTTGCAGAATAGTTTTCAGATTTCTTGCCAAAATAAGCTTTGTAAACATATCCGACCTTCTGCTTGAGCTTATAATGCTTGTGTTTATGATTATGTTTATGCTCACATTCGCTCAGGTAGTAACGGGTGTATCACCCGAGATATGTGCGTGGCGTCTTTTCGGTTGCGGTCTTCCTGCAGCTGTCATCGCATTCGTAGTCAGCGTACCGAGGCTGTTTCTCATTATCATCGGTCATTCAGACCTGATTGTTGAAGGTTATGAGTTTGAGCTTTGCGACCTTGTGCTCGCAGTTTTCATCCCCATATTCCTCCACAACACAGTAACAGCAAAGAAGCCCGAATAAAATAACAACGAAAGGTTCGCTTTCACTTGTTTTTATCAAATCTGCTCACTACAGCTCAACAGGTTTTTATCCTCTATATCCTTATTGCTGTCGGCTTCATTGCCGACAAAACGGGGCTTTATACAGAAAAAGCTTCAAAACTGAACACAAACCTGCTGTTTTACATCGTAACACCGCTTGTTATTGTCAACAGCTTCCTCACTATTGACAACTCGCCCGAAAACCTCCGTAATTTCGGCATTGCGGCGCTTGGCGGTGTAGTGCTTCACGTTGTAGGTATTGTGCTTACTCTGCCGCTGTTCAGAAAAACTGACAAAGCCAAAGCAGGACTTTACCGCTACGCCTCAATTTACGGCAACTGCGGATATATGGCTCTGCCGCTTGCAAATGCCGTACTCGGCGCACAGGGCGCATTCTACGGCTCAGCCGTAATCATGGTGTTCAACATTTTCACGTTCACTCACGGCATATATATAATGGGAGCGCAAAAAGGCGGATTCAATTTCAAAAAGCTGCTGATAAACCCCGGCACGATAGGCGTAGCACTCGGCTTGCCGCTGTACCTGCTCGGTGTTCAATTGCCCACGGTTATAGCGACACCAATCAGCAGTCTTGCTTCGCTCAACACTCCGCTTGCGATGCTGATTTTCGGCACGTATATCGCCAACACCGACATCAAAACGATGTTTACGGATAAAAGGATTTACGTTGTCGGTCTCGTTAAGCTTATTGCTGTTCCGCTGATTATGATTGTCGGCTTCAAGCTGTTAAATATTCCGCAAATGCTTGCTACGGCTCTCGCAATTTCAGCATCAGCACCGTGCGCAAACAACACGGTGATACTCGCCGGAAAATACAACCTTGATACGGGCACAGCATCAAAAACCGTAGCCCTTGTCAGCTTCTTCTCCATTATCACAATGCCGGTTATGATTGCGCTTGCCGCAACGTAATAACTGCCGCACGAAAGGAAGATACCAAATGTCAAAAGGCCAGAAAAGAAAAGGTCAAAGTAAACTCGCCTTCCCGCTCGGACTTGTAATCATTATTTTTGCAATTGTAGGCGTTATCTTCGCTGTAGGTTCAGGCATTGACGGCATCAAAAACCTCACAGACAACTCCGAAAAGAAAATAGAATATGAAACAATGCTTATCCCGGTCGTAATGTATGACCCCGATATGTTTGATGACGTTTCCTCAGCAAACCTTGACCAGCTTACGGTATGTGCCGTATGGGGCATTATCAAGGATGAAGATAATTACCCCGGCAAATACGAAACAGATGACCAGGGCAACATTATGATTCCTGCAGAAGATGTCGAAAAAAAATTCGCTCAGCTTTTCGGAACCGATGTTGTACCCACACACATCGGCGTCAAGGGTAACTTTGATGAATTTACGTTTAACGAGCAAAGCCGTTGCTACCTTGTAACTTCAGCAGGTACGGTGCCGATTTACACACCGAAGGTAACTGAAATTGACAAAACTTCCAACACGGTTGTGCTTACAGTCGGCTACCTTGCAGCAGAAGCGT
>JAFOBC010000261.1 GCA_017382015.1 Clostridia bacterium | reverse complement strand
TTCTGCTGTATGAAACGGTATCTTTCGGGGTGAGCTATTATGGGGTAATAGCCCCTCGCCTTGATCTCTTCTACGTATTTTATGATTCTGTTTATGTTGAGCCCGTTGAAATCGAACTCGATGAGCATATATCGCGTGCCGCCGAGTGTGGCAGCATCCAGCGAGGGAGCGTAAAAAATATCGTCGTTTACAAATACCTCTGCGCCGGGCACAAGCTCAAGCGGAATATTCTCCTTAGCCAGAGCGTTGCGCAGCTCTTCAATGCGTCTGTCACGCAGCTCAATAACATCATCCACGTGCTCAGGGCGCACCAGATGAGGCGTGAGCACCGCTGTCTGTATTGAGTTTTGCACAGCAAGCCTGCAAAGGTGTACCGACTCTTCAAGGCTGCGTGCACCGTCGTCAATATCGTGAAGAATATGACAATGCAAATCGAACATTTTCACCGCCCCTTTATAACGGGTTAAAGGGGCAACCGAAAGATCGCCCCCTTTCTGAAACTATATTATAACACTAAAGCCTTGATTTCGTCAACCTTATCTGTCTTTTCCCAGGGAAGGTCGATATCGGTTCTGCCGATGTGGCCGTAAGCGGCAACCTGCTTGTAAATCGGTCTGCGCAGGCCGAGTGTGCTGATGATTGCGGCAGGAGTAAGGTCAAACACCTTTGATACGGCATCTTCAAGCTTATCCTCTGCAACAACACCTGTGCCGAATGTATCTACACGAACGGATACGGGCTGTGCAACGCCGATTGCGTATGCAAGCTGAACCTCACACTTCTTTGCAAGGCCTGCAGCTACGATATTCTTTGCAACGTAACGTGCGGCATATGCTGCGGAGCGGTCAACCTTAGTCGGGTCTTTGCCGGAGAAAGCGCCACCGCCGTGGCGTGAATAACCGCCGTATGTATCAACGATGATTTTTCTGCCTGTAAGGCCGCTGTCACCCTGAGGGCCGCCTGTAACGAATCGGCCTGTGGGGTTAACATAAATTTTTGTATCGCTGTCGAGCATATCAGCCGGGATGATGGGCTTTATAACGTGCTCGATAATATCTTCTCTTATCTGCTCCTGCTCAACGTCTGCGCTGTGCTGAGAGGAAACAACAACTGCGTCGATACGAACGGGCTTATCGCCGTCATACTCAACGGTAACCTGAGTTTTACCGTCGGCACGAAGGTAGGCGAGTGTGCCGTCCTTACGAACCTTTGTAAGTCTGAGAGCAAGCTTATGTGCCATAGCGATGGGCAGGGGCATAAGCTCGGGAGTTTCGTCACAAGCGAAGCCGAACATCATACCCTGGTCGCCGGCACCCTCACGGTCAACGCCCATTGCGATATCGCCACTCTGCTTATCAACAGCGAGGAGAACTGCGCAGGTGTTGCCGTCAAAGCCCTTTGATGCATCGTCGTAGCCGATTTCGCAAACGGTCTGACGTGCGATTGAGGGAATATCGATGTTGGCTGATGTTGTAATCTCACCCATGATGAGAATCTGACCTGTTGTGCAGGTTGTTTCGCAAGCAACTCTGCCGTTGGGGTCAGCGGCGAGGATTGCGTCAAGCACTGCGTCGGAAATCTGGTCGCAGATTTTATCGGGATGTCCTTCTGTAACTGATTCGGATGTAAATAATCTCTTGCTCATTTCTTTTTTACCTTTCTGCTGTAAATAAAAACAGCGCCGCAATTTACCGGCGCATAAGTCTGACCTTATCTTCCGGTATCTACCGCAGGATTTAACACCTTGCACAATGCAGGTTGTCGGGCTTCGTCGGGCCTGTTCCCTCAGCCACTCTTAATAAGGGGTTATTCAGTTTGCTTGTGTATTATATATTAATAAAAGGGGATTGTCAAGGTTAAAACTTTACAAATAAGGCAGTTTTTGGTTGCCGGTAATTGGTTATTACATTGCAATATGCCCTTATCCCGATAGATTTCCGAAGTTTGGTAACATATTGTTGATAAAAAGGCACAAATACAGTATAATTAAGCTACAATCCAAAAGGAGGTTGCTTTATGAACAGTATCAACAACGCTGCAACACTTAACGCGCCCGAAAAACTGAACAAAAAATTCTGCTTTGCAGTAATTCCTGCTCTTTTCTACACCACTATTCTTCTTTTGGGCATGATAGCCAACTTTATTACTTTCGGTTTTGACTCCGTCTCAGCTATCAATATTGTCTCTTTTTTATGCTGGTTGGCGTTTTCTGTTTTTTTGTTTTTTAGAAAGAATAATATTGCTGCGCCTATTTTTCTCGGTGTAACCTTAATCCTGCCTGCTTTTTTAAACGTGGTTCTTAATTACTCTCCGTCTTTTATTCAGATTTACAGTATCTTCTGGCGCGTCGTTGCCACTGCTTTATGTGTGCTTTTTGTGCTGAACACTCCTGAAATCAAAGCTTTTATCAAAAAGACAAAGTATATATGTATTTCAGTAGTTGTGCTGTTTATATTTTCTGATTTGATTTTTAGTATTATCAACAATTTCGAATCTTTCGAGTTAATCGGAATTCAAATATTAGCATTTTCTCTGTCTTATTTACCCATAGCTCTTACTATCGTACTTCTGTTGTTATGGCTTGACGACCCATATAAAAAAGCAAGCCCGCAAGCACCTGCAATGCAGTCATATGTGCAGCCTCCCGTACAGACACAGCCTATGCACTTTGTACAGCCTCCCGTGCAGGCACAGCCCATGCCCTTTGTACAACAGCCTATGCAGGCACAGCCCCCGGCACAGACAGACGTTGCGGACGAAATCAAAAAATACAAAGAATTGCTCGATTCGGGAATAATAACTCCCGAAGAATTTGAATCGGCAAAAGCAAAACTGCTCAACAAAATTTAACACAAATCCTCACGGGTAGCCGAAAAGGCTGCCCGTATTTTCTTGCATCCTTTCGGCAACAAAAAAAGCTGTCAACCGCTTGGCTGACAGCTTTATGCTTGTATTCTCTTAGCCGAGGACGTAAACGTTTACGGTCTTTCTGCCCCACTGAACGCACTCGTTATATGTGTCGAGGTATACGTCGACAACAGTATTTGTGCCGTTATAGACAAATCCGCCCGTATCTGCAGCGATAGCATAGCCGTAGACCGTGCCGTCGGTTGCAATGATATAGAGAGGTGTGCCGTAGGGGATTACCCTCGGGTCAACAGCAACGTTACCAACCTTTGCAGGTCTGCCCGATGCAGTTGTGCCGCCACCGTAGTAAGCAGTTGAGCTGCCGGATACGATGCGTGTATAGTTTACGGGTACGCCGTTTTTGTCGAGTTTGACCGATGCATTTGCAGAAATAGGCTCACCCTTTGCTCTGACAGGCTTAATCTTCTTTGTGCCGACTGATGTAACCTGGGTTACGGGCTTCTTTGTGACCTTTTCGCTTAAAACAACGGTATCTATAAGCTCACCGTTGACGTACTTCTGCTTATAAGTGATCTCTTTTTCGCCATCCACACCCTTGGTTGTGACCTTGGTTGTGCCGATGGTAAATTTGTCGCTCTTTTTTGTAGTTTTATCGAAGGGGATATTCTTTGTTTCTGTCTTTTCTTTATAGATAACTTCATCAACAAAGATAACCATGCCTGTGCTTACAACCTCGGAAAGGTCGTGAGACAAAACATCGTCCTTGCCGAGAGTTACACCGGCTTTTTTGAGTGCATCGGCAACGGTGCCTACTGCCATTTCAAGGTTGATATGCTTGCCGTGATAGCGAACGACGACGGGGAACGCACGCGCAACGGAGATAATCATACCGTCGCTTACCTGAGTTGCGGAATCATAGTTGACAAGGTCGTTTTCGCCAACCTCAACGTCAGCCGCCTTGATTGCACCGGCAACCGAACCGTCAAAAGTGAAGTAAACCGTACCTCTGCCGTCATTGACGCCGACAAACTTTGAACGCTTTATTGTAATTTTGCTGTCCTCGCCGGGAGCAAATGCGCTCAGGTCAAGAACATCGAGAGCTGAAACCTCGATACCTGCCTCTTTGATTATCTCATCGGCAGATTCAGCCTTGGTATATACTGTTGTTTTGTTTACTCCGTCATCAAGCTCAACATAGTAGCCTGCGCTGTCTGCGGCATATGCTGTGATTGTGCTGAGAAGTACAAGCACAAGGACAATTGCAGTGACCTTTTTGAAGGGGGTCATAGCCTTAGCCTTATTCTTGATTTTTGTTATCATCTAATCGCTCCTTAACGTTTTGCGTACAGCGTGTGTACGCTCATCGGGAATCACAAAAATTCCCTTTGATGGTTATATTATCGACCGTGACAATAGCAATTATAGTGTTAATCTCACAATGTGTCAAATTTGCAAAAGATAACTTTTTAGTGATTTTGACTAATGAATAGTACAATTTTTTCACAAATACCACTAAATATACGATTTTATGTGCTTGCCCTTTGCTCGCATACCTTTGGTTTTTGTGGATTTTCTAAAAAGTTACAAATGGTTACAAATTGGTGTCAAAATGGGTTTTTAATGTTGTTTTGAGAATTATAATTGACATTTTATGCCATTTCTGGGATGTGAAAATTGGCTCGAAAAACCAAAAACCACGCAGAATCAAGGCTTGCGGGTTTTGGGGCAATTTGTAACAAAAAAGAACGGGTGCAGCCCTACAATTGAGCTGCACCCGAAAACAGGTTTTATCAGTATTTTCTGCTGAGCTTTTTGAGCGCTTCATCGCGCGTGATGTTGCCGGCATTGCAATCCGCCATAATCTGAACGTCCTTGTCGTTGAGCTTGTAGAAGTTCCAGATTACAAAGGCAAGCAGGCAGCCTATTGCAGGCACCATAACGTAGCTGAACCACAGCACGGCTAAAGCGTGCTCGCTCTGAACAATGCCGAGGGTCTGAAGCTCCTCAAAGCTTTTTGCCTCAACATCAATCCAGCCTGTAGATTTGAGACCGAGCAGGAACAGCGCAAGCGAGCCGGAAACCGCACCCGTAAGCTTTGACATAAAGGTCTGGATAGCAAAGGTGATACCCTTTGCCTCAATACCCGTTTTGAATTTGCCGTATTCCGCACAGTCGGGCGTGAAAATGAACATAAGCACGCCGATAATTGCAAGCGGAATTGAACGGATAACGTAGAGAACGATGTGGAGAATCAGATTATCGTAGCCGATTAGCCACATTACAACGCTGAGCACCACCATAACAACGGCGCAGAGCTTGTAAAGCAGCATTTTATCAATCTTTTTGAGCATTGAGGGCACGAGAAGCGAGCAGATGAGCGAGGGGACTGTGCCGCAAGCGCCGACAATGAGCGAAAACAGCGTATCGTTAAACAGATAGTAGGAGACGAGAAGGCTGAGAGCGGCGCTGATATTTGCCGCAGAGTAGAAGAAAAAGCCCAGATAATAGATAAGCAGGTACTTATTCTTGAAAAGATAGCTGAACATACGGCGGATTGTGAAATTTTCATCCGCAGAGGGTGCGTGGCGCTCCTTGAGAGTGCGGTTGATGGGAAGCATCGTTAAAAAGGCGAAAATTGCCGTTATAACAGCAACCCAGGTCCAGCTCAGACCAACGTGCTCACCGGGCAGAACCGTGCCTGCAACGGTAATAAACGCGATACCTACACCTGCCCAGATGCTCTTGTAGGAAAGCATTGTGTTGCGCTCCTCAATATTGCGTGTCATTGAGGTGATTGCGCTGTAAATCGGCACGTCGCAAAGCGTGTAGGCAGTATCCCAAAGGATATAGGCAACAGCAAACCAGAAGAGCTTGAGTGTTTCGCCCGAGCTTGCAGGGATGCAGAAGAGAAGAATTGTTGCCGCAGGGATAAACAAAGTGGATATTTTAAGCCACGGCAGATACTTTTTGCCGCTTTTGAACTTGACCGAGTCAAAGATTACGCCGAAAAGTGCATCGTTAACAGCATCCCATACCTTAACAAGGAGCATAACCGCACCTGACTTGAGGGGATCAATGCCGCAGAAGAGGAGATAGGTTGCAAGATAGTTGGAAAGTAAAAAGTAAATTGCGTTCTGACCTGCAAAGTAGAGATAGTAGCTCTTTCGCTCGGAATTGCCCGTCTCCCAGCCTGCAGGCGTTGATTTTAGTTTTTGTATAAGGCTCATAGCGTCAAAAAACCTCCTTGTATGCGCTTATTATACATCTGCGGCAAAGTTTATGTCAAGACAATAAAAACGCCTTATTTGCGGCAAATAT
>JAFOBC010000260.1 GCA_017382015.1 Clostridia bacterium | reverse complement strand
GTAGGTATTGCAAGAAACGCAAGAAACCTTGCAAACCTCAAGATTCGTCAGCCCCTTTCACGTCTTCTTGTCTGTGTTGACGGTGACGATGCAAAGTTTGACGATGAGATGCTTTCAATCATCGCTGAGGAGCTTAACGTTGAGAAGGCAGAGCAGGTTGAGACCACAAAGGGCTTCATCGCTCACGAAATCAAGCCGCAGCTCAAGACTCTCGGCCCGAAGTACGGTAAGGTGCTCAACGCAATCCGTGAGTATCTCACATCCGTTGACGGTGACAGCGTGCTTGACGATATCGAGAGCACAGGCTCACACAAGGTCAACCTTGCAGGCACAGACGTTGAGTTCACAGCAGACGATCTGCTTGTAAGCTCCGGCCAGAAGGAAGGCTTTGTCAGCGCAGCAGACAGAAACATCACAGTTATCCTTGATACTGTTCTCACACCTGAGCTTATCCAGAAGGGTTATGCGCGTGAGTTCGTATCCAAGGTGCAGAATATGCGTAAATCCTCAGGCTTTGAGGTTATGGACAGAATCGTTATCACATACTCAAGCGACGATGAGTTTGAGCAGCTTCTTACTCCGAGCGTTGAGTCTGTTCCCAAAGAGCTTCTTGCCGACGAAATTGTCCGTGCAGATTCCGTTGAGGGTGAAGCACTTGACATCAACGGCAAGAACGTTGTTATCTCAGTAAGGAAGGTATAAGTACAATGCTCGAAAAAAAGTATGACTTCAGAACGGCTGAAAAAGCCATGCAGCAGCTCTGGGCAGATCAGGACGTTTACCGTTTTGATCCCGAGAGCCCCAACCAGATTTATTCAATTGATACACCCCCTCCGACCGTCAGCGGTTCACTCCACATCGGTCACATCTTCTCCTACACACAGGCTGAGATGGTTGCACGTTACCGCAAGTTTATGGGCTACAATGTTTTCTATCCCTTCGGCTTTGACGATAACGGTCTGCCCACAGAGCGCCTTGTTGAGAAGGAAGAGGGCATAAAGGCAAAGGATCTCTCCCGTGAAGAGCTTTACGAGAAGTGCATGAAGACTACTGCAAAGTATGTTGACGAGTTCACAAAGCTCTGGCAGTCACTCGGCTTCTCTGTTGACTGGAATCTCCGCTACGAAACAATCAACGAGCGCAGCCGCCGTATTTCACAGAAATCCTTTATCCGCCTTGCAAAAGAGGGTAAGGCATACGTCAAGGAGTCTCCCGTTCTCTGGTGTACAGAGTGCCAGACTTCAATCGCTCAGGCTGAGCTTGACAGTGCAGATATCAAATCAACTTTCAACTACATCTACTTTATGGTTGACGGTGAGCCTCTCACCGTTGCTACAACACGTCCCGAGCTTCTTTACGGCGTAGTTTGCCTCTTCGTTAACCCCGAAGATGAGCGCTACAAGAAGTATGTAGGCAAGAAGGCTGTTGTGCCCGTATTCGGCTACGAAGTTCCGATTCTTACAGATGAGGTTGTAAGCCTTGAAAAGGGTACAGGCGTTGTTATGTGCGCTACCTACGGCGACCAGACTGACGTTGACTGGTGCGAGAAGCACAACCTGCCCTACCGCAAGGTTATCACAACAGAGGGCCGTATGGACGAGAGCGTTCCCTACGTTGCAGGTATGAGCGTTTACGGCGCACGTAAAGAGCTTGTTAAAATGATGGAGGAGCAGGGTCTTCTTGAAAAGGTAGAGGACATTGTTCACCCTGTTCAGACTCACGAGCGTTGCGGCAAGCCGATTGAGATTCTTCCCTCGCGTCAGTGGTACATCGATATCCTCACTCACAAGGATCTCTTTGTTGAGGCAGGTAAGAAGATTAACTGGTATCCCACATTTATGAAGAGCCGTTACGACGTATGGGTTGAAAACCTTAAGTGGGACTGGTGTATTTCACGTCAGCGCTACTTCGGCGTTCCGTTCCCGGTATGGTACTGTAAGAAGTGCGGCAAGCCGATGTTTGCAGACGAGAGCATTCTTCCCGTCAATCCGCTTGAGTACACACCCGAGGCAACCTGCGAATGCGGCTGCAGCGAGTGGATTCCCGAGTCATCGGTTCTTGACACATGGGCAACCTCTTCAATGACTCCTCAGATCAATGCACATTGGGAAGAGCCGGACGGCACAGATATGTCCGATAAGCTTGCTCCCATGACAATGCGTACACAGGCTCACGAAATCATCAGAACATGGGCTTTCTATACAATTGCAAAGAGCATCTACCACACCGGCAACATCCCGTGGCAGGATATTATGGTCTGCGGTTTCGTTCTTGCAAAGAAGGGCGAGAAGATCAGTAAGTCCAAGGGTAACGCTGTTAAGTCTCCCGCACAGCTTGTTGAAGAGTTCGGTGCAGACTGCATCCGTTACTGGGCTGCAAACACCAAGCTCGGTACAGATACTTACTTCTCCGATGATGAGCTCAAGATTGCAAACCGCTTCCTCACAAAGCTCTGGAACGCTTCCAAGTTCACACTCACTCACCTTGAAGACTTCAATAAAGAGGATGCTCCTGCAGAGCTTCTTCCTGTTGATAAGTGGATTGTTGAGCGTTGCAAGCAGACAATGCGCCGCTGCATCAAGCTGCTTGATGAGTACGAAATCGGCTCTGCAAGACACGAGATTGATGACTTCTTCTGGAAAGATTTCTGCGACTACTATGTAGAAATCAG
>JAFOBC010000029.1 GCA_017382015.1 Clostridia bacterium | reverse complement strand
TCATTACCGAATCGGAGCGTGACGGTGAAATCAGAAGCAAGCTATCCTCAAGCTTTACGACACGGCATTTATTACCAACATATCGCGGCATCAAAGCGTCTTTGCCTGTTGCCGCATCTATAACGTAAAGGTTTGCGTCGGCAACCAGATATATGTAATCCGAAGTATAATCGGCAACTGCATTGTATGCGTTTTCAAATTCTCTTTGCCAAAGCTTTTCGGAGTTTTGGTCAAAGCACTCCAGTGTGTATGCTCTGCTGCTTTGGTTTGTCGTGTAGGTGAAAACGTTCTGCGAACCGACGGCAGGAAGTATGTATCTTTCGATGGGATATGCGCTTGCACAGTCAAAGATGAAGCTGTCCTCGCCTGCATAGAGGCAGTATTTTGAGCCTTTCGTTTCGGCGGTGTAAAACAAACCGCCGTCGATAAGAATATCGGCAATGCTGCTGTCCGCAAAATCCGATTCGACTGATTCGCGCACAACGGTATTTTTACCGAATATGCCTTTTGCCGCCGCGGTTACCTCGCTTTTGGTGAAAACAGGATTCAACACGGATGAATAAACAAAATCGGTACAGCCGAGCACCTCTATTGTCGGTATATCATAGCTTTTGCCGCCGATATTGTAGCTGTCAATACCCTTGAAAACGCCGAAGCAAATAATCGAATCTCCGTATGAGTAATCGGTAATCGGCTGAGAAAAAACGAGAGCTGCATAGTCGCCCGTTGAGTTGTATATTTCGTCAAAGCCTTTGTTTGCGCCGTATTCAACAAAAGCGGTCTTGCCGTCGGTTTTCAGCACAACACAGTCCAGCTTTATTTTTGCGCCGAAGTAAACCTTTTCATTAACGGTAAGCGTTCTGTACGCTACGCTGACAAAGGTGCTGTCGAAAAACTTTGCCGCAGGGCTGTCTGCCGTATATGCGCCGCTGAAAAAACCGAGGCTTTTATCAATCGGGGCGGAGCCGTGTTGAGCAGAGGTTTCGGCGCTTTGCCGGCTTGTATGCGTGTCGGTGCCTGCAGGGTTCGGGTCTGCTTTGCCGATTTGCGGCACGGCAACAGCGGCAATTATGAGCGCCGCACAAACAACGGCGGCTATTATTGCAACAGGCTTTTTTACCGATTTTTTGGAATTGAATCCGCTTGCTTCAATTCTTTGTTCTTCGCCGAATTTCGTCATACAGTAGGGGCAAAACTGGCTTTCATCCGGCAATTCTTTTTTGCAGTTTCTGCAGAGCATAAAAAATCCCCCAAAATGATTATACGTCAATTATATAATCATTTCGGGGAATTTTCAATATTTAATTACCAACGAAGAACGTTGCATTTGCCGCTGTTCTCAAGCTTTGAAATAAAATCATCCGAAGCGGCTATTATGTTCCATGCTAAATCGGTACTGCCTACAGGGATAAGCGAATATAAAATACCGCCCTTGTAAATCATAGTGTTATTCTCTGCTCCGTCAGCTATCGTGTCAATTATTTTCGAGGCTTCCTCGACATCAAGTCCACTGAGCGCCATAGCTATGTGCACTCCGAAGTAGGAACCCATTTCATATTCTGAAAATGAGCATTTTGCCGAGGCAAGCTTGCCGCTCTGAATGTTTGCGGATATTACAACTGAATCGACAAATGCTGTGTATGTTGTGAATTTTGCGCCGGAAAGCTCTTCAGTTCCATCCATAGGCTCAACCATATTATTCCAATATGAGTCGATTTCGAACTGATTTTCGCCCTTACCGAGGTATTCACTTGAGTCATCTAAAGCCTGATTGAAACGGTCGCTGAAATCGTCAAGTGACATATCAAAAACAGCGCCCGAGTCATTTTCAAAGGCAATAATACTTGCGCTGTTGCCGCCTTCCTCCCCGCCGGAGCTGAGCAGAATTACAATTACCAAAAAAACGATCAGGGGAGAGAGCAGAAGCAGGATTTTGAGCTTGCTCTTTTTCTTCTTTTCGAGCTGTGCAGCGCAGTCGCAGGTTGCGCCTTCGGGGATTTCTTTGCCGCATTTGTTACAAGTCATTTTAACATTCTCCTTTAATCTATGGTTTTAATTTGTCCGTCAACAATTGTCATTGTTTTTTTGCACTTTGAACAGTTGAAGGTGCTTTTTTCATCTGTGGCAACAGTATCTTCTTGGTCGCAATAGGGGCATTTGAATTTGTAGTGGTCGCTAAGCGGACGCTTGCTGTGGATAAACATTGCAACGCCGAACAATGCGCCGGCAATCAATATACCTCTTAAAATGTTCAGAAATCCACCCGACATACCGAAAAACAAGCTTCCCAGAATCGGCCCTACAACAGAGTAGAGCACAGTGAAAACCGAAAGAACGGACAGAACCTTTTCCGGCATTGCCCATTTCTTTTCCTGCACGATTTCGTGTGCAACTATTCTTCCTCCGGCCACGGGTGCAGGCGGAGGGGTCGGAGTTGCTTCGGGTTGTGTGTTGGTGGCAAATTCCATCCCGCAGGAGGAACAAAATTTAACGTTGTCTGCAGTTTCTTTACCGCAGTTAGGACAAAACATAGTCTATCACCTCTCTTATTACTCAGCGTCAAGGCAACTGATTCTCAGCTTTTTCATGTCGCCTGTTGTGTCTTGAATCTCTTTGCCGCATTTTTTACAAGTCATTTTAAAAAAATCCCCTTTCGCTGTGTTTAGACAAAAATTGCCTTTGCCACATATAAAATAGCATAAATAATGCTGACGGTCAATATTAAATGCTCTCAGTTTGTTCTTACAAGTAAGACATTATTGTATAATCATAATGTTATACGATTATTAAGGTGGTGTCTGAATGAGCTTTGAGGTCGATTACGGTGCTTTGGGTGCGCGAATACGTGCTGCTCGCGAAAAGAAATACCTAACTCAGGAGCAGCTTGGCGAAATCTGCTCGCTTTCAACTGCCCATATCGGTCATATCGAGCGCGGCACAAGAACGCCGTCGATTGATTCGCTGTGTGCAATATCCTCTGCATTGGGTGTCAGCACGGACAGTCTACTGATAGACAGCTTTGATGCCGCTGACAAATTAGCTCATCTTACAGCAATGCTCGAAAATAAAGACCCTGAAAAGGTTCGCCGCTTCATCACAATGGTAACAGCTATGGCGGAAAAAATTGACGAAATATAAAAATAATATTGTTACGGATAATTTTATACTATAAGATTTGAAAAGTCCTATGCAGTCTGCATAGGACTTTTTGTGTTTTTAATGCTATAATTTTCTGTACAGCTCTCTTACGTTGCTGAAGCGTTGGTTCGGGTCGACGTTGATACATTGCTCAATTGTTTTTGTAAGCTTGCCTTTATACAGCTTTTTTGAGGGATGCTCGCCTGTGAGCATTACGTTGAGCAATATTCCGAGGGCAAAAATATCTGAGCGCGGGTCGGTTTGTCCGATTCCGTACTGTTCGGGTGCGGCAAAGCCTGCCGTGCCGATGAATGAGGTGTCCTGCGGTTGATACTGCTTGAATATTCTTGCCGCGTCAAAATCAATCAGTTTAACGTTTCCCGTTGTCTCAATCATGATGTTTTCAGGTTTGATATCGCGATGGATGATGTTGAGCGAGTGCAGAGCATCAAGCGCCAGGCAGACACAGCGCGCAATTTCGCACGCGCCCTGCGGTGTGTAAAGCCCGCTCATAAGCACGTCGGCAACGGTTATGCCGTCGATGTATTCTTCAACTACCGTGCATTCATCGCCCGATTGTTCAGCGCTGTAGATTCTCGGCAGGTTGGGGTGCGAAATACGGCCGAGCATTTCGTAAACAGATACATTTCCGCGATACTTGCGCACAACAATACGATTGCCGAGGGATTTATGCCTCAGCACAATTAACGACTTGTTTTCTTCATTCCGCAGAGCCTTGACAAAGCCGAATTGCTCTGCAATAATGTTTTCAAATTCGGACAAAAAATCACTTCCAAGAGGTAGAAAAATGAAAAGTACAGATGAGCTTATGGACGAACTGATGAAAGCCGCCAATATAGGTGATTATCTCAAAGTCAACAGCGAGCATATGATAAGCGATGAGCTGCCAACTTACCTTTCAAATATACTTAAAAAGAAAGGGTTAGTCAAGTCGGCGGTAATCAAAAAATCAGAGCTGAGCGAGGTAATGGGATATCAGATTTTTTCCGGCACGCGCAACCCTTCGCGTGACTCGCTGATAAGTGTATGCGTAGCAATGGTGCTTGGCATTGAGGAAACTCAGGAGCTTCTGAAGGTTGCACAGTTTGCGCCGTTGTATCCGAAAAATAAACGTGACAGTATTATCATAAACGGAATTGCAAATCGCAAGTCGGTTGCAGAAATTAACGAAAGCTTGTACGATAACGGCGAGAATACGCTGAACAAATAATAACCGTAAGCTTGTGAAAAAGCGTTGCATAGGCGGAAGTAGCCGATGCAACGCTTTTTTTTGATACGGGTGTTTTAAGTAATAATCATCTATCCCTATGCCGCACTCAAGCGATACAGGGATGGATAGAGAGAGTAGTATCAGTGGTTGTTCTGAAGATAATTATTTATGCAATGAAATCAGATACTGATATATTTCTTTTAATTGTTGTTCGCGGTTTTTGAAATGTTCCCAAAAATCATTTTCACAGATTTTAAATTTTTCTGAATTGTGTTCCACGAAAAGAATGCTCAGATATTTTTTAATTATTTCCAGATCTTCTGCTTTGTATTGACTTAAAATCATACTGTAATCACGAATGTTATCAAACCGGATCCGGTGCTTATCAAAACTGTATGTAACCCAATCCAATTGATAATCAAGTTCGTTAAGTTTAGGAATCATATCGTTTTTGATATACGAAAGTATATTTTCAACTTCTTCGTTTTTGAACCTATACTTATTACTTCCAAAAACCTTCTCGGATGGATTTGGTGAAAAGCGAAGAGTGAAAAAATAAAACCTTCCCGAACTTTGTTCGAAAAGGTTTTTGGTGCGAGTGTTGATAACGGATTAATAAAAATATTTGATGAAATCGTTCACAAGGCTCACGATGAAATCTGAAACAAGTTTCAGATGAAATCTTTAGCCTGCGGCTTCAGATGAAATCAAATTCGCCACAACATTTGCGAAGCAAATATTTCATACGCGGTAGCGTATTTCATCACGCAGTGATTTCACTCGCCGTAAGGCGAATTTCATTAAAAAAAGCACTTCGTACGAAGTGCTTTTTCTGGC
>JAFOBC010000259.1 GCA_017382015.1 Clostridia bacterium | reverse complement strand
GGGTGCAAGCGGATTCTTATCGCCGACAAAGCTGATGTTGACAGCACCGTCAACAGCTACGCTGTATGTGAGCTTACCCTTGAGTACGGGAATAACGCTCGGGCCGCCGATTGAAACATCGCAGATAACCTTAACGTTATATTCACCCTTCTCAACCGTGCAGGAATATGTTTTTTGTGTAATTCTGTCAAGACCTGCACTGCGTCCCTCGATTGCTTCGCCGGTAAGGTTCTTCCAATGAGCAAACCAGGTTTCGATGCAAACAGGCTCAGCAAGAACGTTCTTGCCATTCTGAATCATTTTTTTAAGTGCGCCGTAGGACTTATCAAAAATAAGTGTACTCGTTGCTGTCTTTACAGTAAGGTAACGTCTGCCCTCTTCAACCTCAAGACCTGAGCCGATAACAGCACAGCCGCATACAGCAGTAGAAAGCTCAAACTGCTCAAAACCGATTTCGTAGCCTTTTTCTGCCCAGACTTCATCATTCTTGCTGACAAATGAAAGGTTGAGCAGGCAATTGCCCTTGAGGTTCTCTCTTTCGAACAGCTTGATCTCTGCGCTTTCGCGTGCGGCAATGTCAAGCGATTCCACTTTACCGTTCTTTATCTCAACACCGTCGCAGACAATGCTCCAGACAAGAGCCATATCATTGAGAGAAGTGAAGAAACGCTTATTGAATATTGTAACAGCACCGTTTGCGTATGATGCTGTGAAAGGCTGATATGCACGCTTCATATCAAAGTAGCCGGGACGAAGCTGACGATCAGCAAATACAAGACCATCAATACAGCAATCCTCATCATTCGGATAATCGCCGAAGTCGCCGCCGTAGCGGTAACCCGTCTTGTCGCCGTTTTTAACAGCGATTGCGTGGTCGTTCATCTCCCAGATACACATACCGAAAAGGCTGTCATACTTATCGGCAAGGCGGATATGGCCAAAGATATTACCGATTGAATATGCACAGACATACTCGCAGAAATAGAAGGGCTTTGCAGGATTATTCTTAAGATAATTCTCCGTGTAATCAAGCTCAGCATACATACGGCTTTCAACATCGGAGATATCGGCAAAATTCTCGCCTTCAGGCACAGCCTTGAACTCAAGATGTGAGTTTTCGTAATGAATTATAGCTCTGCTCTCGCGGCTCTTGATATACTTGCCCATTGCCCTGTGGTTCTTGCCACAACCGGACTCATTACCAAGTGACCACATAACAACACAAACGTGGTTTTTATCACGCTCAAAAAGTCTTGCGGCGCGGTCGACATATGCAGGCTCCCACTCATCAAGTGTGGAAAGCATTGACCAACGCATCCAATCCCATGTGTCACGGTACTCAAAGCCCATACCGTGAGTTTCGATATCAGCCTCATCAACAAGCATAAAGCCGAGCTCATCGCAAAGGCCGACAAACCTCGGGTCATTGGGATAGTGAGAGGTACGGATGCAGTTACAGCTTGCACGCTTGAGAATGTAAAGATCCTCGCGCATTTCATCCATACTTGCCGTGTAGCCGCCTGTAGGGCTGGAATCGTGGCGATTTATGCCCCAGAGCTTAACTGCTTTGCCGTTGAGGTAAACAACAGAGCCTTTTATTTCAAGGCGTTTAAGGCCCAATTTCTGTGCAATTACTTCATTGCCTGCAAAGATAAGAAGAGTATACATTGTGGGATTTTCTGCATTCCAGAGAACGGGGGCATCAACTGTGATAAAGTTATCGTTACCGCAGTAAAGCTCTTCGCCTGCAGGAGAGAGCAGCTTATATGTAACGTCTGCCTGACCGTAAAGCTCGGTTTCAACCGTTACTGAAGCTGAATCAAGAGATTCATTCACATCAACACGTGCATAAAAATCGCGCACACAGTTACTGTCACGGCTGAGGAGATATACCTCACGGAAGATACCGGACAGACGGAAGCAGTCCTGATCTTCAAGATACGAGCCGTCGCACCACTTTACAACGAGAACGTCAATACGGTTTTCACCATTTACGAGCTTATCGGTAATATCAAACTCGCTTGTACAGCGGCTGACCTGGCTGTAACCGACAAACTGCTTGTTAACGAAAAGATAGAAACCTGAAGAAACACCTTCAAAGTTTATGTAAACCTTTTCGCTGAAATTCTTGGGAAGAACGAAACTTCTGCAGTAATGACCGCAGGGGTTTTCATCGGGAACGTGAGGCGGATCAAGCTGGAAAGGATATTTGAGGTTTGAATAGAGAGGCACGTCATAGCCTCTGTCAAGGAGCATCTGCCAGCAAAGCGGAACAGGTATTGTTTCGCTGAAGCTCTGCTCAAGGAAATCCTCCTCTATATCTTCAAAGCTATTATAAAATCTAAAATCCCACTCGCCGCAGAGATTCAAAAATCTGTCGGAACCGTTTCTGTCAAGCGAGATGGCATCAGCCTCATTAGTGAAAGGCACAAAATACGCACGCGGTGCTTCACAGCCGACGTGAAGCGATTCGAGGTCTTTGTGGTAAGCTCTAAACTGCATATCTGTATTCTCCTTATTTATTGATTTCTATTGAAGGCTCATCACCGTAGCCTGTAATTATTACTTTACCGTCATCGATTTCAACAACTGCGCAGGTAACCGCAGTACCCATACACAGAGCCTTGAAAACAACGTACGGAATACTTCCGATTTTTGCGCTGTGACCTGCATGGTAGTGACCGCAGAAAACAGCGGCAATCTTGTCTTCATACTCAAACAGAATATCTGTTATCTCATCTGCATTGATGATTATATGGTCTTCGTCATCCGTATCACCTTGCGAAATGAGAGCGTGCGTCATAACAACAACCTGCTTGTCGGTTGAAGCTATCTTATCCCTCATCCATTCAAGCTGTTCATCGTCAACAAAGCATTTGGTCCATTTAATCTCCTTTTCGGGATACGGCTCATCTTTGGAGTTCATTGAGCTGTCAAGCATCAGGCAGAGGTAATCCTCCGTTTCAAAAGAATAATATCTGCCTTTCATGCCTATAAGGCGCATAAACTCGCGCTTATCGAGCGCAGTATCGTGATTGCCGAAGGTAGGATAAAAAGGAATATCAAATCCGTCGAGCATCCCGCGCATCTCAGTAAGCCCCTGAGTCTGCGACTTATAACCCTCAAAGCTGTCTACAATATCGCCAAGGCATACAACAAACTCACAGCCATCTGAATAATTTTCAATTGCAGCTTTGACCTTGTCAAGTGACATATCGTGATAGCGGTTGTTACTGCCTACAGGTTTATCAGAATAATGAAGGTCTGTAACCATCAGAAACTTCATAGGGTTACCTCCTCTTGGAAACCATTTAGCACATTATAGCAAAACTTTATATAATATACAATATTTTTAAAAATAAAAAAGCCGCCTTGCACAAAAATGCACAAGGCGACGGAAAAACGACGTCACATCATTGCTGCTGCCACAAGAATGATTATGTAGATTGTAAAGATTACTCCGGTAAAAATCAAGCCTGCGATAAAGCCCTTCATAGCACTCTTTGCAAGACGGGGCTTTGTGGACTTGAAAACAAAATACATAATAAGACCAACTATACCAAAGAAAAAGCCGAGAGACCAGAAGCCCTTGTGTGTTACGTTGATATCGTAAGGATCTGTATCGGCTGCAGGCTGCTGAACAGGAGGAGCATAATAAGCTGAGTTAGCAGGCTGTGTATATACGGGCTGCTGCTGAACGGGCGGAGCATATACGGGCTGCTGCTGAACGGGCGGAGCATATACGGGCTGCTGAGCAGGTGTCTCCTGAGCGGGTGCTTCCTGAACAGGTGCCTGCTGAACAGGAGCCTCCTGAACGGGTACCTGCTGAACGGGAGCCTGCTGAGCAGAACAAGCAGTACCGCAATTGCCACAGAAAAGGGCATTGTCCTCGAGGGGATGATTGCAAGACTGACAATATTTCATAGTAAAATCTCCTTAAAGGTTATTAAGCGAACTGTACGCTCGAATTTATATTACAACTTATTACGTTCATTGTCAATAAATTTCAAACACAAATGAAAAAGAGACCGCCACGAATGACAGTCTCTAAATCAACCAATTCTGCATCAGACAGCACGTGTAACCTTACCGGAACGAATGCAACGAGTGCAAGCGTATACCCTTTTGGGTGAACCGTTTACAACAGCCTTAACGCGCTTGATGTTGGGCTTCCATGTTCTGTTTGAACGTCTGTGTGAGTGCGATACTTTGATACCGAAAGCAACGTCCTTACCGCAGTATTCACATTTTGCCATTTGCGGCACCTCCTTAAGATAAACTTTAACTAAACGAACAGTAATTATATTAACAGATTGCAAACAAAAAAGCAAGTGTTTTTTTGTATTTTTTTAATTCATATTGAATTATTCTTTTGTGTATTTTGCCAATTCCTCACGAAGCCAGGCACAAGCGGCCGCCGCGCCGTCATCATCCGCAGAAAATCGCTTTTCGGTCATCTGCTCTTTATCAGTATTATCGTATGACTGCCAACCGATATAATAGAGCGCAGAAACCTCGTTATCCCCTTCTTCGGGCACGACTACGGTAAGCTTATAGCGAAACTGGTCATCAAACACACCGCTGTTTTCCTTGAGTGCGACTGAGCCAAAATAGATATTGGGCTTGCCGCCGATGGCAACAGCGCCGAAAAGATATTCAAAACTAAGCTCGGGTATCATAAATTATCTCCTTAATATGCGGCAATCTTACTTATAAGCGCCTCGCCTCTTGATGCCTCAACAATAATCCTGAACGCATCACAGCACACATCCTCTTCAATAATCCGCTTAAAACCGATTGTCGAGTAATTGGAATACACAGCATCCCAATGACCTCGTTTACGGCGCTGAATACGGAACGAAGAAACACGCTGACCCTTTGTTATATCCTCTTCAAGCTCAAAGAAACTGATATTTTTCTCGCCGTCGAGCTCTACGAGATATTCGCACTGGGTTGAATTTATAGCCGTGCGTGTGACGGTAGCACCCTTGCAAAGATCAACCGCAAAGCTTGAGCTGATTTTATCGCCAAGCTCCTTGAGCCTTGCGATATCGCGCGGGTCAAACCTGCCGCTTGGCATAGGCGGAATATTAAGATTGAACGCGGTATTGCCGCCGACTGAATTTATGTATGTTCTGAAAAGCCTTTCAAGCGAATGCGGCTCTTCCTCCGGATGATAGAACCAACCCGGACGGATTGACATATCAATCTCTGATGGGCAGAAAACCAACCCTTCGGAATAAGCGATATTATCAAACGTACCTATATCCTTATCGCTGTTATAGGCGTTTTTTAGCTCTCCCTCAAGCAGCTTGCCCTCGGTCTGCTTCTCGCAGAATCCGCAAAGCTCATAAGGCACAACCGCCCACTCTGCCGCACGAACGCTGCCGGACTCGTTTCCGCACCAGCGTATATCGGGGCCGTCATCCTTGAAAACTGTTGCACCCGGCTGATACTTGCGGATAAGCTCAAAGTACGACTCAAAATCATAGATCTGCTTTTTACCGTCGGGTCCTTCGCCGCAAGCGCCGTCAAACCAAACGTGAAAAACTTCGCCGTAGTTCGTGAGCAACTCCGTAAGCTGTGCGCGATAAAAATCGTTATACTTATCTGTACCGTAGTATTCGCTGTTTCTGTCCCACGGTGAGAGATAAAAACCGAACTTGATTCCGCCTCTGCGGCAAGCATCGGCAAGCTCACGCACAACATCGCCCTTACCGTTTTTGTAGGGGCTGTTCTTTATGCTGTGCTCAGTAGTTTCGGTCTGCCACAGGCAGAAGCCGTCGTGATGCTTGGCTGTGATAACAGCACCCTTCATGCC
>JAFOBC010000258.1 GCA_017382015.1 Clostridia bacterium | reverse complement strand
TTTGTTAAACTGAAGCCTCTGCTAAAACAATAGCAGAGGCTTTTGATAATTTATTTACTTTTATTTAGCACAAAAGGCAAGAACCACCTACGACAACATTCTGAGGTCCTGCGAGGACCCGGATGTACTCGCCCCGATTCGTTTCCTCAGGGAACGCGAGGTTGTACACTATCAACGCTTCGGTGAAGCACTCAGACTTCTCACCGACAAATTAGACTCCAATAAGTCAAGTTTCTTAGAAACTCAAAACGGAGCACCAAATATGCTCTACTGGTATTTTTAAGAAAATTATAGTCAGCAACAGCAAAAACACAGCAAATAAAAAGCCATTACACTAAGGCGTTAGGGAATTACTGCGTTTCTTTGCCGGCGAAAACTGTTGTCAGGTGATACTTTCTGCTTTCAAAACGGAGGTAATCAATAAATACGCACAGGTTTTCGTTAGAGAAATTTTTTGAGAATTTCCTCGCATAATTCAGCAATTTTTTCAGCACAGTGTGCCGCGACACGACTATGATTTTCCCAAGAACCGAGATTGCACTGTTCGGCTTCTTCCAATATTTTTTCAGCCTCTATTATTGTAGGCATCATATTTCTATTCTCCTCAACAAATTTGATTTTTCGTCTTGATAAACCGGAATTTCATAGTCTAAAAGTTTTATCAACTATCTCATATATATCTTTTCCGGCTTTTTCTTCAAAGTATTTTTTTAATCTAATATTTGAATCCCATTTTTCTTGCGGATAATAACCATATCTTTGCTTCACATCCCCCATACGCTCTTCAATATCCAACACACCCTCACTGCCTGCCAACGAACCACATAATTGAATTAATCTGTCATAATCACTCATATCCACTTTAGCAAGAGTATTTTTAATTAAATTAAGTTCTTCATCAGAAACATCAAATTTGCCGATGTATTCTTTTGTGGTTTGATTATTAAATGAATGTGTAAGGCAAATTTTAGCCACTTCATCATATCCCAACGACATCATATATGTATATCCGTCTGAAACATGTCCTAAATGTCTCGGAAGCAACCGGGCATAGAAGTGTAAAAGCTATATGATGCTGTCTGCCCGAACAAGTGCAGGCCACTGCCTGCTTTTTATGTATGAAAAATCGTCGAAAAATACACTTAGCAAAATGCATAATACACATCAGCTTTTATTGTAAGATTTCCACATAACCGGTTATATTGTAAGATTTCCACATACCGGTTTTATTGTAAGATTTCCACATAACCGGTAAATTTTAGTTAAAATGTGCATAAAAAACGGACAGCAAATCTGTATATATCGCCGTTTTTTAATTTACAGCTTATAAAACAATAGATTTTGTGACTATAATATTATATTATTGATTTGATTAGGTTTTTCTAACAAATACAAAAATTTTGAAAGGAGTAAAACAAATGAAAACCAAAAGAACAGTAAAGCTTATAAGCGTGCTTGTTGCGCTTAGTATGGTAATTTGCTGTATGTCCTCTGCGTTTGCCAGTGCATCGGCTGCGACTGTCAATGACAACGCATCTGTTTCTGCAATAGCAGGCTCTGTTGTTGAAAAAGACGGTTTTACATGGGACAATGCAACAGTTTACTTTATGCTTACTGACCGTTTCAGAAACGGTAACACATCAAACGACCACTCATACGGCAGAACACTCGACAAAGACGGTAACCCGATTCCCGGCTGGGACACTGCTCCGGGCACATTCCACGGCGGTGACTTTGCAGGTATTACACAGGCTATCGAGGAGGGCTATTTCAGCGACCTCGGCGTAAATGCACTGTGGATTTCCGCTCCGTATGAGCAGACTCACGGATACTGCGACTCAGGCGCAGGCCACTTTGCGCACTATTCATATCACGGCTATTATGTGCTTGACTATACCGAAACAGACGCAAACTTCGGTACACCCGAGGAGTTTGAAACTTTGGTTGACACTGCTCACGAGCACGGCATCAGAGTTATTATGGACATAGTTATGAACCATTGCGGCTACAATACATTAGCTGATATGGAGGAGTATGGTTTCGGTACACTTTTAGAGGGTGCAACTGATTATAAGTATGTCATTGAAAATGTCAGTGATTTCAACAACCATATTGATTACAAAACATCAGCAGAAGACTGGGGCAAATGGTGGGGCCCCGACTGGGTAAGAAGCGGCCTTCCGGGATACACCGAGGGCGGCGGCAGTAACTTATTGATGAGCCTCGTCGGCCTGCCTGACTTCAAAACAGAGCAGACAACGCCTGTTTCAATTCCTGAGATCTTAAAGACAAAGTGGACAAAAGAGGGTACATACGACGAAAAAATCGAAAAGTACGGCAGTTCAAATACCGTAACAGGCTATCTTACAAGCTGGCTTGCCGAGTGGGTAAGAACATACGGTGTCGACGGCTTCCGCTGTGACACAGCAAAGCATGTTGAGCAAAGCTCGTGGAAACAGCTCAAAACTGCCTGCGTAGATGCACTTGCAGATTGGCGTAAGAACAACCCTGACAAGCCGGGTGCAGACTGGCAGCAGGACTTCTGGATGACAGGCGAGGCTTGGGACCACGGCCTTGGCTATGATGACTACTATACACAGGGCGGCTTTGACTCCATGATTAACTTCGAGACCTGGGGCGCAGGCGTGTTTGCAAGTTCAACGGTTGCCGGTTTGTATCAGCGCTATGCTGATGAAATCAACACAAAGGAAGATTTCAATGCGCTTTCGTTCATTTCATCACACGATGCGGTTTTAACCCGTGGTGATACAAACACAATGATTTACACCGGCTCGGCATTTCTCCTGGCTCCGGGCGGCGTTCAGATTTACTACGGTGACGAATCAAACCGTCCGATGTTTGATGGCTTAGCCTTTGACGGCGCCGGTGGTTCCGGTCACTCACTGCGCAGTGATATGAACTGGGACAGCCTTGACCAAACTGTTCTCGCTCACTGGCAGAAGGTTGGTCAGTTCCGTAACAACCATGTTGCAGTCGGTGGAGGCAGCAACACAATGCTTTCTGCAACAAGCGGCGTTGCATTTGCAAGAACTTATGACAAGAACGGTGTTTCTGACAAGGTAGCAGCTGTAATCGCTGCTTCTTCAAATGCAGATGTAACTATTGATGTTTCTACATTATGGAACGACGGTCAGCGGCTTATGAACACCTATGACCAGTCATCTGCAACAGTTACAGACGGCAAGGTAACATTTAACAGCGGTGCAAACGGAACAATTCTCATTCAGGAGCCGGACGGCAGACCTATTATGAGCGTAAAAGGCGCGGCAAAGTTCAAGGGTACACAGACTGTTACGGTATCACTTGAGGAATGTGACAGCGCAACCTGCTCAATCGACGGCGGCAATAAGTTCCTTGTTACAAACGGCTCAACCTTTGAAATCGGTAAAACTGCTTACGAGGGCGACACAATCAAAATCACACTCGAGGCAACAAACGAAAAGGGTTCATCAAGATCGGTTGCATCCTTCTATAAGATGCTTGAGAGCGAACAAGTGCCGACAACAGGCGATCCTGATTCTACAGTTCCTCCTCAGTAAGCAAAGCTCTATGTAAAGAGCGACAGCACACCTTATGTTTATGCCTGGAAAGGTACAAACACAGATCTTTGCGGTGCTTGGCCGGGAAGACAGATGACAGAAAAGAACAGCGACGGCTACTATGTTATGGAGTTTGACACAACAGATACCTACAATGTTGTTCTTAATAACGGCAGCGGCTCACAGAGCCGCGACTTCAAAAATCTCAACGGAGATACATATCTTGTAGTTCCGTCAGGCAATTACGTTGCAGCAAAGGTTATGGGCGGAATCGGTGACGATCCGTCTGAAAAGTCAGTTACACTCACAATTAAGCCGTACAGCCCTTCGGCAAGCTATCATATCTATGTCTGGACTGACGACAAGAGCGAACCGGCAGGCGGATGGCCGGGCATGAAACTCACGGAAAAGGACGCTGACGGCAACTATATATACACAGTAAGCGGCTACGATAAGATTAGCGCAATCGTAGGTACGGGTAGCGACAGCAAAAGGACCTCTGATATTACAGGCATTATCGACGGTTCCTGCATAGAAATAACAAACGAGGACTGCACAACCTTTAAACTCACTAAGCCTGAGATTGTTCTTTCAAAATTCCAGACGCTCAAGAAAGAGGCAAGAGAAGTACTTGCAATGACATCAAGCGACTATACTGCCTCAAGCTGGAAAAATGTTTCTGCTGTTATGACAACAGCCAATGCGCTCATCGCACAGGGCGAGGGCGTTGCAGACGAAGCACTTGTTGAAAGCACACTTGAGTCGCTTATAAATGCAAAATCAAAACTCGTGCTTGCAAATGCAGGTCTTTCATATGCTGTTAAGGGCAAAACTACAATAGTTGGTGTTGCAGTTCAGGATGCAGACATCACGGTAACAGCGAACGGCAAGTCCTACACAACACATTCAGATGAAATCACAGGTAAATTTACTGTTGAGGCAACTGCGCTCACAGCTTCATCCGTAATCAAGATTGATGTTGAGAGAAAGGGTCTGTCGTCAGGAACATATTCATATAATATGTCAAACGGCGATATAACAAGCTATATTCCGCCTACGACACCTCCGACGGAAACTCAGCCAACAACACCTTCTGAACCACCTTCAACTGAACCATCTATTGTATATGGTGACGTAGACCTCGACGGCATGGTTACTGTTATGGATGCAACAGCTATTCAGCGAGATAACGCTAAGCTTGAAATGTTAACCGATGAACAGAAGCTCAGAGCTGATGTTGACGGTGACACAAAGGTTACTGTTTTAGATGCAACCAGAATCCAGATGTTCCTCGCTGGCATCATTCCTGAATTCTAATCAGAATAAACGCTTGAAGGGGCTGACTCACTT
>JAFOBC010000257.1 GCA_017382015.1 Clostridia bacterium | reverse complement strand
GTGAATGAAGCTATGTTTATGAGAGACGCTTCTATGCTGACAAGCGTTTTTATGCAGGTAATTATTTTTGCAACTCTATTCGTATTTATTTACCTACTCATTAAGCGCGTTATCATCAATAATCTGAAAAAAATCAACGATACCCTCGCACAGATTACAGATGGTGATCTGAGTGTAATGGTCGATGTGCGTTCTAACGTGGAATTTGCATCGCTGTCAGACGATATTAACTCTACAGTTGCTACATTGAAACGCTATATCGCCGAAGCTGCTGCCCGAATTGATAAAGAGCTTGAATATGCGAAACAAATTCAGCTTTCCGCACTCCCTACCAACTTCCCTAAAGGAGAGGATTACAGCATCTATGCACAAATGATTGCGGCGAAAGAAGTTGGTGGCGACTTTTACGATTTCTATAAATTAAACGATACCACTGTAGCTTTCCTGGCTGCTGACGTTTCGGGCAAAGGAATTCCGGCGGCAATGTTTATGATGACGGCCAAAACGATTATCAAAGACCTCGCAGAAAGCGGCATGGCAGTAAACGATATATTCACAAAAGCAAATGAAAAGCTTTGTGAAAACAATGAGTCGGGTATGTTTGTGACAGCGTGGATGGGTATTTTGGATCTGACTACGGGCAACGTACAATTTGCCAATGCAGGCCACAATCCGCCCCTCTTAAAACGTGCAGACGGCTCGTTTGAATACTTAAAGACCCGCGCGGGCTTCGTTCTCGCCGGTATGGAAGGGGTTCGTTATCGTGTAGGCGAAATCACATTGAATCCCGGTGACAGGCTGTTCCTTTACACCGACGGTGTGCCTGAAGCTACCAACGCGGAGAATAAGCTTTACGGCGAGGATAGACTCTTAACCTTTATGAACCAAAATGCTTCTGTGGAAGCAACAGAGCTTTTACCGGCACTAAAAGCTAATATCGATGAATTTGTGGGTGAAGCACCACAGTTTGATGATATTACAATGCTGATGTTTGACTATAAACCTAAAAAAGGAGGTGAGCATATGACGAAGAAAACAATCCCTGCGAAAACCGAATTCTTGAATGATCTTCTTGGGTTCGTTGATGAAATTTTGGATAGCTTTGAATGTCCTATGAAAGTCCAAACGGCAATCTGTGTTGCCCTTGAAGAAGTGTTCGTCAATGTTGCTCACTACGCATATGGCGGAGGCGACGGTGATGTGGAGCTCTGCGTTGGATTTGACGCAGAAAGCCGCACCATGACTTTCCGTATGGAAGACAAAGGAGTTCCCTTTGATCCGCTGAAAAAACCGGACCCCGATATAACTTTATCGGCTGAAGAAAGAGAAATCGGCGGACTTGGTATTTTCATTACCAAGAAAACAATGGACTCAGTAACCTATGCCTACGAAAATGGCAAAAACATTTTAACAATGACTAAAAAGATTTAAAGGAGATCAGCTGTTATGACTATCGAAATCAAGAAAAACGAGAAGGAAGTTATCATTGAAATTGCAGGCAGATTGGATACTACTACTGCCCCCGCACTGGACAAAACCATTAACGAGGACATCAAAGATGCAGTAAACATCGTTTTAGACCTGAAGGGACTTGAGTACATTTCCAGTGCCGGCCTGCGCGTTTTGCTTTCGGCACAAAAGAAGATGCAAAAAATCGGTTCTATGAAACTGAAAAATGTTTGCGAAGAGGTTATGGAGGTTTTTGAGATAACCGGATTTGCTGACATTTTGGTGATTGAATAATGGAGCTTGTAAGCGAGGCTATCGCATTTGCAGTTAAGGCTCACGATGGAATGCGACGCAAAAAAAGTGAAGCCCCATACATCCTGCACCCAATGGAAGCGGCAGTTATTGTCGGCACGATGACGGATGACCAAAATCTGATTGCCGCAGCAGCTCTCCACGACGTTGTAGAGGATGCAAATATTACCATCAATGAAATTGAAGAGAAATTCGGTAAGCGTGTTCGGGAGCTTGTGGAGTCTGAAACCGAGGATAAGCGAGCTGACTTGCCGCCTGAATCAACCTGGCGTATCCGCAAGGAGGAATCTCTGGCAGTGCTGAAAAACACAGAAGATATCGGCGTATTGATGGTTTGGCTTGGAGATAAGCTTGCCAATATGCGCGCCATCTACAGAGATTTCAAGGCTGAAGGCATCTCGATGTGGCAGAGATTTAATCAGAAGGATCCCGATGAGCAAGCATGGTACTATCGCTCAATTGTTAAATTAACGAAAGCGTTGTCTGACACCTCGGCGTGGCTTGAATACAAAGCGCTTACAGAACTCGTATTTGGAAAAGGAGAATAAACCTATGGACGTTACTTATCGTATAGACAAAGATATTATATATATTGCTGTGGAAGGAAGAATCGATGCTTCCAACGCAGCTGAAGCAGAAGAGAAAATTTTCGGAATAAAAAACGACAACCCCGGAAAACATACTGTCCTTGATGCCGACAAGCTGGAGTACATATCTTCCGCAGGCCTGCGCGTAATCTTGCGACTTAGAAAAGAAGAACCGAAGCTCGCCATTATCAACGTTGCGCCCGATGTTTACGAGGTTTTTGATATGACTGGCTTTACCGATATGGTTACGGTTGAAAAGGCATATCAGAGAATGAGCGTGGAAGGCTGTGAGTTTATCGCCAAAGGCGCAAACGGTGCCGTTTATCGCTACGATGCGGAAACCATCCTCAAGACCTATTTTGCAAAGGATGCCCTTCCTGAGATTAAGCAAGAACGTGAAAACGCAAGAAAAGCATTTGTTCTCGGTATCAATACCGCCATTCCTTACGGCATTGTTCGTGTAGGAGATGGCTACGGTACAGTTACGGAGCTTTTGAACGCAACCAGCGTAACCAAGTTGATCCGCAATAATCCCGATGATCTGTCTGAGGCGGCAAAATATTATATTGATATGCTGAAAAGTATTCACGCTATCGAAGTAGAAGATGGCGAAGTGCCTGATATGAAGGAAACAGCTCTTGCCTGGGCAGATTTTGTAGCACCTCACCTTCCTGAAGAGCAAGGCAAAAAGCTTCGTGCTTTAGTCGAAGCCGTTCCGAAGCAGAATACCCTTATGCACGGTGACTATCACACCAATAATATTATGGTACAAAACGGCGAGCCTCTGCTTATCGATATGGATACTCTTTGCATGGGACACCCTGTATTCGAACTCGGTTCTATGTTTAATGCTTTCATTGGTTATTCCGAGCTTGACCATCAGGTAACGATGGATTTCTTCGGCTATACACACGAAACGGCAGAAAAATTCTGGGATATGTCTCTGAAAATGTATCTTGGCACCGAAGATGAAGAAGTGTGCAGAAACGTTGCAGAAAAGGCAATGATTATTGGCTATACCCGTATGCTCCGCCGCGCTCTTCGCCGCCCCGACGAAGCAGAAAGCCCTGCTAAAATCGCAAGATGCAAGGAAATGCTGGCCAAGCTTCTTGAAAAGACCGAAAGCATCTACTTTTAATTTCACAAAGAGCGATGAACTATGAAAAATAAAACTTTAACACTTCCAGCAATTATTATCGCAATCGGCTTGGTTGTCGCGCTGGTGGGCTGTTTGCTCACCTCGATGCAGTTCAAGCCC
>JAFOBC010000256.1 GCA_017382015.1 Clostridia bacterium | reverse complement strand
TGTGTTTTTTTGTGGATAAAACACAACCGTCAACGCACGGCAGAGCGCATATATTCTTTTAAAAAACATTGAAAAGCAAACTGTGGCGGTGTAGACTTATATTGAATCGCTTACATCTTCGAGCAAAGCAGAAAGGATTTGGCTTATGAATAGACCGCGATTTTGATTTTTCCAAGCTTTATATAAACCGCAGCATAATAGCCTTCTTCTAAGCAAAAAAGCAAGACATTGCTCAATGTCTTGCTTTTTGTTTTTGTGTGTCAATTTTATTGTACCCTGCAAAGGCATTCAATGCATCAGCAACGTAATGCTTCCCATATTTTTGCAACCCTCAAATGCCCTAACGCCTATATTTGTTACTTTATCGGACAGCGTGATGCTTTCCAGACCGCATTTGCAGAACGCACCGTCACCAATACTTACAACACTGTCAGGAACTCTGTAATGTGTTTTTCTGTTATGCACCGGACACATCAGAAGTATCTTTTTATCCTTATCAAACAACACGCCGAACTCATCGCTTGAATAATGCTGATTCTCACAGCTTACAGTAAAGCATTTGAGACTGCTGCATAAAAAGAAGTCTGTTTTGCTGAATTCCGAAAGGCCGGCAGGGATATAAACACTTGTGAGACTTTTGCAACCCACAAATGCACAGTCTCCTATACTTGTAACACTGTCAGGAATTGTGATGCTGACAAGATTTTCGCAATGACGAAACGCACTGTTGCCAATGCAATTAACGCCATCAGGTATTACTATGCTTACGGGGCATTGATTCCAGGCAAACGCACGCGCACCTATGCTTGTAACTGAGTCAGGGATGATAACAACCTTATCGTCGCCTGTATACTTAACCAGAACACCGTTTTTAATTTCAAAATCTTTCATATTTTTCTTCCTTTCATAAATGACTTTGATTTGATAAAATTCTCAATTCTTCCCGATGTTAATATAACACGCAATTTTTTTCATAAAAAAAGGGGGTATATTTAATTTGACACGATACCGCAAAAAATCACAACTCGGAGGGGTAAAAATATGAGCGATATAGAAAAGGTTATGTTTGAAGAAGGCGCTGCAGCAGAAAGATTCAGAAACTGCCAATATTATTTGAAAGATTATGAAATAGCTGCCATAATGGAGTTTATATCCTATATTGAAAAACAAGCAAAGATAACGGGCACAAAAAATGTCGAAACCTTTTTGAAAAAATTTCAAAAAAACTCTTGCATTTTCAAAAGATATCGGTTATACTAATAAAGCTGTCAGACAGCAAGAGCTAAATATCGCGGAGTAGAGCAGTCGGTAGCTCGTCGGGCTCATAACCCGGAGGCCGCAGGTTCAAGTCCTGCCTCCGCAACCAGAAAAAACACACTCGACATCTGTCGGGTGTGTTTTTTGTTATATCCAAACAGGGCTTGAACCTGAGAAGGTCTGAGCGTTAAGAAAACAGTTCGGTGAACTGTTTTTAGCGAAGAGCAGCGAGGCGGGTACCGAATGCGAAGCATTGGGTCGCCGAACCATAAGTATGCAAAGCATACGGTCAAGTCCTGCCTCCGCAACCAACAATGCGAACCGATTTAGATATCGGCGCAGAAAAGTCCGAAACCACAATGGTTTCGGACTTTTTCTTTGCGTTTTTTCGCAGTTGAATTTTATAGATATCATAAGCCAAAAACGGCTTTCGGGGAGGACTTGAACTAATTTCTATACAATGTTAGGTGGAAAAGTTTAGAATCCTATGATATAATCGGTTTGATAAATAAAAATTTGAAGGTATGTGTAATATGGAAGTAATCAATCATTATGATTTGTTAATTGAGGAAGATAATGACCCTTTTCGTGACCCTCCTGTATTGCAAGAATATATGTCTCAATGGGATGGGGACCAATGTATAGAAGCGATGG
>JAFOBC010000255.1 GCA_017382015.1 Clostridia bacterium | reverse complement strand
GTTGTTGTTACAACAGACGGTTACAACTACATCGCTCTCAACGATGACGTTTATATGTACACAGGCGTTACATCAATCACAACAAGCGATAACTCCATCACAGGCTTCACTCTTATCAACCAGCGTACAAAGGAAGCTAAATTCTACCGAGTAAGCGGCGCAACAGAAAATGCCGCACAGGAAGCTGCACAGGGTAAGGTTCAGCAATACAGCTACGCCGCTACATTCCCGCTCCTTCTCAACATCGGTAATGAGCCGACATACTTTATGGCTCTCAAGGATAAGAGCAACATCGTTCAGCAGTATGCTATGGTTAACGTCAACCAGTTCACAACAATCATCGCAACCGGCACATCAATACGCGCTTGCCTTGAAAGCTACACTGCTCTGCTTGCTGAAAACGGCATCAAGACAGATATTGACGTTGACTCAATCGACGACCAGAAAGATCCCTCAACCAACGCAGAAACCGACAATGTTACTGTCGCAGGCGCTGTAACAGAAATCCGCACGGCGGTTATCGACGGCAACAGCTGCTACTACATCAAGCTTGACAGCTCAGAAAAATACTTTGCTGTATCTGCTTCAAAGTTTGAAACAGTAGTTATTGCAAACAATGGTGACACCGTCGAAATCGCATACAAAGCAAGTGACGACGCTATCGTCGAAGCCGCAAACTTTACACTTAAATAAATCCTCGATAGCCGCATCCTTACCGATGCGGCTTATTTTTCAGGAAAGGTGATAAAAATGTATTTACTTGAAACGGCAACAAGCATTATACCCGAAGAAATCACAAACATATCCTCTTTTTCAAAGTGGCTCAATGAATTACCTCTGAAAATATACAATGCAATCCCCGATATCATCGGGGCTGTCGCAATCATAATCGCAGGCTTCTTCTTCAGCAAAATTTGCGGTAAGCTGCTTGTAAGGATTATGAAAAAGCGCAACGTTGACGAATCTGTCCACCACTTTCTCAAAAGCATGCTTGTTGTATCAATGCGAATCGTGTTTGTGCTGTTTGCACTTTCCGTGCTCGGCTTTGATATCAGCTCGTTTGCCGCTGCACTGGGTGCCGCAGGTATCACGGCAGGTCTCGGTCTGCAGAGCCTTATTTCACAGTTTGCCAGCGGAATCGAGATTATGTTCAACAAGCCCTTCAAGTCAGGAGACTACATTGCGCTTGAGAACGTTGAGGGTACGGTAGAAGAAATCCACTTTATGAACACAACTCTTCTCACTCCCGATAACAAGCGTGTTGTAATTCCAAACTCACATATCACGACCAACAACCTTATCAACTACACAGCACAGACAAAGCGAAGAGTAAATCTGCACTTCAGCATCTCATATAAAGACGATATCGCACTTGCCAAAAAGGTTATTGAAGATGCAATTGCCGCATCTCCGCACACACTTGATGACCCGAACACCGTAGTCGCAGTCGGCGCACACAGCGAAAGCAGTATCACAATCGATGCGCTGGTATGGTGCAAAAGTAACAACTACTGGCCGACATTTTACGATATGCAGGAGCGCGTAAAGCTTGACTTTGACAAAGCAGGCATCAACATACCTTTCAACCAGCTCGACGTACACATCACACAGTCATAACATCATCAACCGAAAAAGACCGCCGTCGCTTGACGGCGGTCTTTTTTTCTGTTTTCAGCCTTGTTTGTGAACATTTATTTAACATTCACCGAAAAACGGCAAAACTATCACCTGTTCGCATTGAAAAAAACAACGTTTCACCCTTTGAGTGAGGGGAGCTTTTCGCAACGGGCCGAAAAACCGACCTCAAGAAACCAGCAAGGAAGGTGAAAAAATAGCAAAAAAATCACTCAGCAAAAGAGAGAAGCTGTTCTGTCTGAACTACGCAGTACAGCCTGACGGCCGTGACGCAGCAATCAAAGCAGGCTACGCGTTAACCCCTGCGGCATCGGCAGCAAAACTGCTCAGCCGCAAGGATATACGAGACGAAATTGCTTCTCTGACTCAGGCGCAGAACCCATGTCGCAACGAAGCGGCGGCAGGCTACCGTAAGCTTGCATTCGGCAGCATCGCAGATGCTGTCAGCCTGATTTACCGCGAGAACCCCCCGACCGAGAGCGAGCTTGCAGAAATGGAGCTTTTCAACGTATCCGAAATCAAAAGACCTAAAGACGGATGCATTGAAATCAAGTTTTTTGACAGGCTCAAAGCACTCGAACGGCTTGCGGAAATGACGGCTGACGAAGCTGCTGATACCGCTTTGCCCTTCTACCGCGCGCTGGAAAGCTCGGCAAACGCAATCAGAAAAAGTGATGCCAATGAGTAGAAAAAACTCAGCAGATATTGCATTCAAAAAGTTTTCCGAAAAGCAGTTGACCGCCCTTACATGGTGGTGTCCTACGTCACCTCACTATCAGAAAGACGCAATAATCTGTGACGGTGCGGTGCGTTCGGGCAAGACGGTATGTATGTCGCTGGCGTTTATTGCGTGGGCGATGTCCGCCTTTGAAGACACTTCATTTGCAATATGCGGCAAAACGATTGCATCACTTCGCCGCAACGTAATCCGTACAATGCTGCCAACACTCGGCAAACTCGGATTTGATTGCAAAGAAAAGGTATCGCGCAATGAAATCGAAATCAGCTTCGGCGGCAGAACAAACAGTTTCTGGCTTTTCGGCGGCAAAGACGAAAGCTCCGCTTCACTCATTCAGGGTATGACACTCGGCGGCGTACTCCTCGACGAGGTTGCCCTCATGCCACGCTCTTTTGTCGAGCAGGCTCTCGCACGTTGCTCGCTTGAAGGTTCAAGATTCTGGTTTAACTGCAACCCCGATAATCCCCTGCATTGGTTCCATGAAGAATGGATAAAGAAATCGGACGAGAAGAATTGTCTTTATCTGCATTTCACAATGGAGGACAACCCTTCCCTCACACCGAAAATCATCAACCGCTACCGCAGCCTTTACAGCGGTGCATTCTACGAGCGGTTCGTAGAAGGAAAATGGGTTGCCGCGCAGGGACTTGTATACCCCTTTTTCAGCAGCGAAAGACATATCTGCCCTGTGCCGCAGGGTGATTTTGAGTGTTGGTACATCTCCTGCGACTACGGCACGGTAAACCCAAGCTCATTCGGGCTTTGGGGCTTGTCGGACGGAGTCTGGTACAGAGTTGACGAATACTACCACGATTCACGCGCACTGGGTGTGCAGCGGACAGATGAAGAGCACTATGCCGCGCTTGAAAAGCTTGCGGGCAACAGGCAAATCAGCGCGGTTGCGGTAGACCCTTCGGCCGCAAGCTTCATCGAATGCATACGCCGCCACGGAAAATTCAAGGTAATACCCGCCAGAAACGATGTGATTGACGGAATACGCAAGGTTTCCGAGGCACTTAAAGCGGAGCAAATAAAAATCTGCACACCGTGCCGTGATATCGTGCGCGAGTTCTCGCTTTACCGTTGGGAGGATAACTGCACAAAGGACACACCGTGCAAAACAAACGACCACGCCATGGACGATATGCGGTATTTTGTAACAACACTTATGAACAGTAACGATTGCGGATTTTTCGCCATCGCTGCAGAAAGGAAGGAGTAAATGAAAAAGAAAAGCAAAAAAGAAGCCTCGCCCGAAGTATGCGCCGTACAGACGGGAAACCACAGCAACACATTTTCCCTGCTCGACAGCGTTACACCCGGTATGCAGGATATGCAGCTTTACACCGCTCTGCGTGAAGCCGTGCCGATAATTGACGCGGCAATAACAAAGCTTGTGCGTCTGACCGGAGGATTCGATATAAGATGCACAAACCCGTCGTCACAGCAGAAGATGAGTGAATTTGCATCGCAGATTTGTGTCAACGGCAACCAGACGGGACTTGATGCTTTTGTGTCAAACTATTTTGAGCAGCTTCTCACCTATGGCACAGCTATAGGCGAAATCGTAACAGACAGCTGCGGCACGCCCTGCGCGCTGTACAACGCACCGCTTGAAAACATCCTGCTCAGGAGAAACGAAAACGGACTTAACATCGATATTTACTCGCTCAGCTCAGGTCACGCAGAAAAAATACGCTACCCCGAGCTGACTGTAATGAGCGTGCTCAATCCCGATGCAGGCGCACTTACCGGCAACTCAATACTCAAGGGGCTGCCCTTCGTCGCAAGCACGCTGATGAAAATTTTCCGCACGGTAGGCTCAAACTGGGAAAGGCTCGGCAACGTACGTTTTGCCGTAACCTACAAACCGCAGAATGACTCGCTCGACCGAGCTTATGCAAAGGAAAGAGCAGCAATGGTAGCGCAGGAGTGGAGCAGCGCAATGAGCAGTTCAAGCGCTAAAGACTTTGTAGCGGTCGGCGACGTGCAGATAAAAGTTATCGGTGCAGAAGCTCAGCTGCCCGACAGCGAAGTGCCCGTGCGCCAGCTGCTTGAACAGATAGTCGCCAAGACAGGCCTGCCTCCGTTTCTTCTGGGACTTTCATGGTCAAGCACAGAGCGTATGTCCTCACAGCAGGCAGACGCACTAACAAGCGAAATTGAAGCATACAGACGCACACTCTCGCACGCAATAACAAAAATTTGCGACACCGCACTGAGACTTTACGGTCTGCCCGGCAGTGTGGACGTTATATGGGATGACATTATGCTTCAGGATCTTGTCGAGGCGGCGCGGGCAGAGCTGTATGCCGCGCAGGCACAGCAACTTGAAAATTAAGGAGGAAAAATGCAGACAGTTTCAAAGAACATTTCAGGCAGTATCGCGGCAGATATTGCCGCAGCAGATGAGCTGGAGCTCATCAACAAATACACCATAAGACCCTTTACGGAAGAAGAGGTTTTCTGCTTCACTCTCACACTCTGCGACAACGAAATCGACAGAGATTTTGAACGATTCACCGTTGATGCTCTTATAAAGCTTTCAACTATGTTCGAAGGAAAAACCGGCATCACCGACCACAATATGAAAGCCGACAACCAGACGGCAAGAATTTTCAGAACGTGGATTGAAGAAAGCGAAGATGAAACAACCTCAACAGGTGAAAAATATACCTGCCTCAAAGCAAGGGCATATATGCCGCTCACACCGAAAAACGAAGAGCTTGTGGCACAGATTGAAGCCGGCATCAAAAAAGAAACCAGCATCAGCTGCTCTGTCAGCTCAACAACCTGCTCTGTCTGCGGCGCAGATGCACGCCGGAAAGGCTGCAAGCACCGCACGGGTGAAATCTATAACGGCAAGCTTTGCCACACCGTACTCGACTCACCCGAGGACGCTTACGAATGGAGCTTTGTTGCCGTGCCTGCCCAGCCAAGAGCAGGCGTTACCAAAGCGTTTGAGGCTCAGGACAACATGACGCTCAGCCAGCTGAAAGAAAAATCCTGCGGCTACGACGTTATCACTTTAAGCACTGCCGCATTCGGCAAGCTGACGGATGAAATAGCACGGCTCGAAGCGCTTGCAAAAGATGCTCAGTTATATCGAAACGAACTCGAGCAAAGAGTTATCCGCCTTGCGGCAATGACAATGCCTTCGCTTGCCGAGAACGAATTCGCCGACATATGCAAAGCACTCACGGCAACACAGCTTGCAACACTTGAGAAGTCATTTTCACACAGCGCTTCAAAGCTGTATCCTATCAAACCGCAGCTCGGCACAGACTCCACACAAGCTGCCGACAACAACGAATTCAAAATTTAAGGAGGAAAATTTATGTCAATTTCATTCAAAGGTTTCAATGAACAGGTGGCCACTTTTGCCACCGCAACAGAACTTGAAGCAGGCACGCTCGTTAAGATGAGCGCCAGTGCAACTGTTGAGCCCTGTAAAGGCGGTGAGCTTTTCATCGGCGCTGTTGTTTCATCACACGGCAACTATGCCGCAGTACAGACAAGCGGCTATGTTTCGCTTCCATACTCCGGTTCAGCACCAAACCTGGGCATCACAACACTCAGCGCGGCTGACAGCGAAACTGTAACCTCTGACGCAAACGGCAGAACGGTTACAGTTATCGAGCTTGACGAAACCAACAAAACAGCAGGCATCCTGCTTTGATTTATGAAAGGAGATAATTCAATGGCTAATTTTGACAACATCAGACTCGAAAAGGGACTCTATTGCGGCGGCTCATTCACGGGCGCACTCGAAAGCATTGACCCTTCAGAAAATTATAAGGGCACTTCTCTTGAAGGTCTTGACGCTTATCAGCGCCAGCTCAAGCGTTTCGACATCAAGGTAAGCGGCGCAGGCAGTGACGTCGTAGAAAAATTCTTCAAGACGTCAGACAGCGCAACACTTTTCCCCGAATACGTAGCAAGAGCAGTGCGCCAGGGTATGGAGGAGGCAAACTCTCTCCCCAAGCTTAGTGCCTCAGTTACAAACATCGATTCTCTTGATTATCGCTCAATAACAAGCATCCCTTCTGACGATGACAAGACACTCAAGGTTGTTGCAGAGGGTGCGGAAATCCCCCAGACGACCGTTAAAACACGCGAGAACCTTGTTAAACTGCACAAGCGCGGCAGAATGCTCGTAGCATCATACGAGGCAATCCGTTTTCAGCGTCTTGACCTTTTCACAGTAACACTCAGGCAGATTGGCGCACACATTGCAAAAGCACAGCTTGCCGACGCAATTGACACAATCATCAACGGCGACGGAAACGGCAACCCTGCCTCAGCAACTAAGGCAGCCTCCGCAGGTACGCTTACATATGCCGACATCGTCAACCTCTGGAAAGATCTTGATCCGTATGAGATGAACGTACTTATCGCAAACAACGCTGATGCCGTACATATGCTCAACCTCAGCGAATTCAAGGATTCTGCCGCAGGACTCAATTTCCATGCAACAGGAAAAATGATAACACCCATCGGTGCAGAACTTGTACGCTCAGCCGCAGTACCTGCAGGCACAATCATCGGTCTCGACAAAAACTGTGCACTTGAAATGGTCAAAGCAGGCGACGTTATGACCGAATATGACAAGCTTATCGACAGACAGCTTGAGCGTGCGGCGATTACCTCAATCGCAGGCTTTGCAAAAATCTTCACAGACGCTTCCCGCAAGCTCACAGTCTGATAAAAGAAAGGGGTAACACATGGCAAACAGCCAAAACGTGCTTTTCAGACTCAGACAGCTTGTTACCCTCGATGAAGAAGGGGCAGAAAACGCTCTGCCCCTTTGCGGGATGTGTCTCGAGGATGTAAAGTGCAGACTCAGAAGTGACGCAAACGCAGACGACCCGAGGGTTGCGCAGGCTGCCGCCGCCCTTGCCTGCTACCGCCTTGCCGTACGCAACGCGGCAGAAAACGGCGACAAAGTAAGCTTCAAAGCAGGCGATGTAACGGTATCGCGCACACCTGCATCAACGGTTGAATTTGCCGCCGCAATGCGTGACGATGCATTCTTGCAGGCAGTTGACCTGTTTGAGGATAACAGCTTTGTTTTCAGGCAGGTGGGCAAATGATAAGCAATTCTCTATTCGACAAATACACACGCACGGTTGAAGTGCGCGACGGCACCAAGACCAAAACCTGCAAAGCTTTTATTCAGCCGCTCAGATACAAAAACAAGATGTACCTTGACGGAATATATACCGAAATCGGATTCAACAGTCAAGGCCATTACCTTTACATTGGCCCGCCCGAACCCGACCTTACAGTTTTAAGCGATTCGGGTTACATATCGGCAGACGGCACCGACTTCCGAATCGACAGAGCCGAGCGTGTATATATGGGCGAAGAAGTTTTTTACATCTGGGCAATAATTCGCACTATTGTGGAGGTGAACTGACACGGCAGATTCAATCAGCGCAATGCCAAAAGAAATCGCAACCTGGCTGAGCAAACAAACATCGCTGTTCAGCAACATTAAATTCCTCACGGAATTCCCGGCAATTCCGAAAGCCACACCGCTACGGCAAACAATTGTATCCGTCGGACTTGAGAGCGTAAAAATAAGCGACTTTTTTACCGAAAACAACAATGGTGAGCTTGTGCCGGCAGAATACTGCAGACTCGCCGATATAAAAATACGTTTTTCAATCTATGTCCCCTATTCGTCGGGCGGCACAGCGTGCCACGAGGCTTTCACAAAAATCGTAGACTGTCTGAATTTCAAAAGCGATCTCAACCTCAAGGAATCCGGCTGTGGCGCAATCAGCGCCGACAGAGATACTGACGCTTTCGTTATGAAAAGCTGGGTTATAGTCGAAGCTCAGTTTTGCCCTGCTGAATCGAGCGCAATTCAGTACGAATCGTTTATGCCTAAAAATTTCTTCTGCGGCACACACATAAACGACAGCTCAATTCACGTTACGCAGACTGAGAAGGACGCCTGGGGCAAGAAGCCCGTTATGGGCACTTTTTTCGGAACTGACGAAAACGACCAATCAATACGTCTTGGTTTCAAGCCGAAATTCCTGATAATATGCATAGCTTCTTATCCTCCGTTCTGGGTGGAAAGCAACGGTAATTCACATTGCTGTGCTGCAGTTGCTTCAGAACATTACACAAGCACGGGAGTCAGCCTGACATCAACCGGATTTAAGGTTACTCAAAATTCAACCACGGTTGAAGGCACAACAAAAGTTGAGCTGAACAGGCTTGGAGACGAATACTCTTTCATTGCTTTTAGATAAGAATTTTTAAATAAAAGCCCTCTTTGTTATTGATTTTTCCGTTTTAGTGCGGTATACTGTAGAAAAATCAATAACCGGGGGCTTTATTATGTCAACTAAAGAATTCAACAACCGTGGCGTATACTCTCTTCTTCTCACACCTTTCAACGAGGACCGCTCAATCGACTTCGACACATACGAAAAGTATGTTGAGTGGCAGGCACGCCAGGGTGCACAGCACCTTTTCGCTTGCTGCGGCAGCTCGGAAATGACACTTCTCACACTCAACGAGAGAGAGAAGCTTGCAAAACTCGCAGTTGAAAGAGCAGGCGGTATGTCCGTTGTAGCAACTGCAAACCTCGAGCCCACATGGCATGCTCAGGTTGAAGAAATCAAGCGTATGGAGCAGACAGGCGTTGACGGACTTGTATTTGTTTCCAAAGGCTACTGTGCAGATGATGAAAAGCTCTTTACATACCTTGCTGAGCTCAGCACACAGACAACTCTTCCCATCGTTCTTTACGAGTTCCCCGGCATGCAGCCTCACCTTATGTCCGCTGCTGTTTACGGCAGACTTGTTGAAACAGGCAGATTCGTAGGAATCAAAGACACAACCTGCAAAATAGAAACAATCAAGGAAAAGATTGCTGTCCAGGGCGATTCCGCCGTTCTTCAGGCTAACATCCCCTACCTTATGGAAGCATACGAGGCAGGCGCACGCGGCGTTGTTGCAACACCCACAAGCTGCGGTGCATATCTCTTCTCAAAAATGTACGACGAATTCTTTGTACAGAACGACCGCGAGGCAGCAAACCTCACACATCAGCAGATCTGTATGCTTGACAACGCTATCGATTCAGGCTTCTGTGCATCAGCTAAGTACCTTGTAAGCCTTTGCGGCGTAGACACATTCAACTGGTACACAAGAGGCTCTCACCACCTCAACTCTGCTAGACTCAAGTCACTCAGAGTATTCCACGAGTGGTGCAAGGCAACAGGCCTCAAATACTACAACGACTGATAAAGGCAGGTTTTTACAATGGCTGAAAGCAAAAGTTTCTCTATATCGCGCAAAGGCTACAGTTGCGCCGAGGTAGACGAGTACGTCGCTGCCGCAGAAGCATCTCAGGCTCAGTTGCGCGAAGCCTTTGCCAACCTTCAGGCAAAAAACGACAGCCTTTTTGAAGAAAACGGCAACCTCATAAAGGAAAAAGAGCAATACAAGCAGGAGTGCAAGGTGCTTGCAGGCATAATCAAGCAGCTGCGCGAAAATTCCGACGAGGTTTACAAAGCAAAATACGAAGAAACTGTTGCACAGCTCGAGCAGCTCAAAGCTGACGCTTCATCCGCTCAGCCTGTCGAATCAATCTCCGCTACACAGATGATTGAAGAGGTTGCACAGGTTGTAAGACGCATCGAAAGCGATGCCCGCCGCAAGTCTGAGGCACTCACAGCCGCCGCAAGACTTGAACAGACTCAGGCCAAGCTTATAAGCACACGCGTCAACGACGAGGTCAAGAGCCTTATCAAACTGCTTGAGGGCTTTATTGCAGACCACATCGACATTGACGAAACCGAAGACTAAAAAGAGCAGGCGTTCCGCCGACGCCACATAAGGAAGTATTTGTTTCTCGAACAAAATTCCCTGTATTTTTGCCAAAAGCCTCGTAAGGCGACAGCCTTGCTGCGTTTTGTGGCTTCAATACAAGAAATTTTCAGTTCTTACGAAACTGCGAAGCACTTTAAAATGCGAAATAGCTTTGCAAGAAAAGGCAAAATCCGCCAATAATGCTGACGCATGTTGGCGGATTTTAACGCGTTATTGTGAAGTTATTTCGCTTTTTAAAGAAATGCTGCCTTATGTGGCGTCGGCGACAGCAGTACGCCTGTTTTTATAATGGAAGCAACGTTATAAGACAAGGACGGCAAAACCTATGAGAATGAGAAAAAAGAAATACCTTGAGGAGCGTCTGGCAGAGTGCGACAACATCATCAAGCTTTTCAGCGATGACCGCAACTTCCTCACCGCAATTGAAAAAAAAGAATATCTGGACTTTGAGGCACTTTTCGGCAACAATAACCCCGTTGTGCTCGAAATCGGGTGCGGCAAGGGCAGATTTGCCTGCGAGCTTGCAAAGCACAACCCTGATATTAACGTACTTGCACTCGAAAAAGTTGCCAACGTTATCGTTATGGCAAGTGAAGCCTCAAAGCAGGAAAATATACCAAACCTCATCTTCCTGCACGGCGGCGCAGAATACCTCGAGAAATATATCCGACCGGGAACAATTGAGAGAATATATCTCAACTTCTCCTGCCCCTACCCCAAAAAGGCATACGCAAACCACAGGCTTACAAACGCACGCTTTCTCAAAAGCTATGCGGTTATTCTCGAGCCCGGTGCCGAAATCCACCAGAAGACAGATAACATGCACTTTTTCGAATACTCTATCGAGCAATTTACCGGATTCGGTTTCAGCCTGAAAAACATTTCACTCGACCTGCACAACAGCGATTTTGAAGGCAACATTGAAACAGAGTATGAGCACAGATTTGCTTCACAGGGCATGCCTATATACAGACTCGAAGCATACCTCAAATAAAACCTACGGAAAGGCGGCAAGCATATGGCAGACAAAAAGCGTTGCTTTATTGTCGGCGGCGGAGATTTCTGCGCCGAGCTTTTCAAACCACAAAAAGACGATATGATAATTGCCGCTGATGCAGGCTACAAAGCGCTTGAAGAAATCGGTATTACGCCTGACACAGTTGTGGGCGATTTTGATTCACTCGGCTACACACCCGAGCACAGCGATGTGATTGAGCACTCCCCTATCAAAGACGATACCGACACAATGCTGGCAGTTGAAACAGGAATCAGTAAAGGATGCGGAGAATTTCACATCTTCGGCGCTACGGGCGGCAGACTTGCACACACACTGGGCAACCTGCAAGTACTGAAAAACATTGCTGACCAAGGTCTGAGCGGATATATTTTCGACAAAAACACGGTAATCACCGCAATCAGCAACACTACGCTCAGCTTCAAAAACGCAAGCGGCTACATCTCGCTCCTGCCGTTTGGTTGTGACAAAGCAAGAGTAACGCTAACAGGCTTTAAGTATGAACTTGAACACGGCGAACTCCCGTGCGGCAGACCGCTCGGAATCAGCAACGAATTCACCGCAGAAAACGCAAGCATAACCGTGCACAGCGGAACAGTTGTAGCGGTGTGGGAAAGCGCAAACCTGATGCCGGAATAAAGAAGAATTTCAAGCTATATATCTTTGCAGACAAAATAGACTGAAAGCAACTTTTTTATACGGTACAAAAATATTTTAGAAAATTACACAAAAACACTTGCTTTTTTTCACCAAGTGTGATAATATACTTGAGCGGTCAAAAAACCGCACTTTTGCGCTGGTAGCTCAGCTGGATAGAGTGTTTGGCTACGAACCAAAAGGTCAGGGGTTCGAGTCCCTTCCAGCGCGCCAAATAAATGCTGTAACCGTTAGGTTGCGGCATTTATTTTTTTGTGTTAGAGGGACTCGAAGGACGAGCGGCACAGAGCAACAGTCCGGTGGACTGTTGTGACCGCGAGCGACCAAGCCGCCGTAGCGGCGGCGCGAATCGAGTCCCTTCCGGCGCGCCAAAATAACCCATACGCTTTCGCTCACACCCGACAAGGC